>CAZMLP010000145.1:0-7956 GCA_964566745.1 uncultured Verrucomicrobiota bacterium
CACCGGAATAAAAAGTTCCGCCTGCTTTGCTTTGCGTCGTCCAAGCGCCATCCCTTTCCGACGCTCCCCATCACGCCTTGTTCAATCATTCCATCGACTTTTTTGACGGGCTGCTAACGGGGCTCAAGATTTTCTGGAAGCGGTTTCTACAAATATGTCGCGCCCACGGCGCTGAGCGCTGCAAGCAGCGCTAACAGTCCGTTAAAAAACCATGAATGCCGCCGCTGAAAGAAATTTTGGTTTTGGGCGCGGCGCGACGACGAGGCATGTCCGCAGCGATCTGTGCCGGAGGAGCGACTAATCCTAAAGCAAAAGGGCTTCGGCCCCGAGGGTTTCGCCGAAAACCGGGCGGCGACTTCGTTGTTCCTCGCTCACAGATCCACAAAGGATATGCTCGCTCCTCACGCCTCGTCGGCGCGCGGTTTTGGGCGAAACGGCGGCGTCCATGGTTTTTTTACGGGCTGCCAACAAATTCGATCTCCAAATGATTCGCATCACTCTGTCCGGGATGACAACGGATCATTTGTGTGTGATCCGCAAATACGAATTCGATCCGACTAAAAATTCAAAATCGGTGGCGATTATGTCGAACCTCAGGTGGGCGCAGGCGGGGTCTTGGAACAGGCGGTCGAGGTAGTCGGAGCGTTTTGCCTCGAACGTTGTTAAAGGGTAGATTCGGGCCTCGCCGCGGGTCACACGCATGATTTCCAGGATGGAATCGCGGTGGAACTCGTAGGAGAAATTTTCCTGGTAGGCGAAGAGCAGATACGAAAGGAGCGTCACGTCAAACTGGTTGTCGGCATAAGGCAGTGACGGCAAACGGCCCGCGACGTAACGGCGCGCGCCCTCCCTTTCGTAATGCGGCAGAAAGGTTTTGTAGGCGCGCTCACGGAAGCCGCGCAGGTATTCCGGATTCCGGTAAAACTCCCATTTGTAGGTGGCCAGCCCCCGCACCCCGTTCAACACGAGATCGAGATCGGCCTCGCACTTGGGACGGATCGTCGCGGGCGGCAGATCGTAAATCAGGTCGAAGGCGGTAACGTCCAGTCCCATCGCATTGGTCTCGGCGCAGAACGAACTCACGCCCGAGGCCACGTCCAGCACGGCCTTCCCGCGCAACCAGGCCTCGTCGAAGGCAAAATAGCGCCTGTATTCATCGAAAGTCCGGCCGAGGAGCACCACACGGTCGAGTTGCAATCCTTGTTTGGGGAATTTGTCGCCGCCTATGCCTGCTGTTGACACTTGCATCAGGAGTTTCTGTAATCGCCCGGCGGAACACAATTCAAGCCATGAATCACGAGACGAGGGTCTATAACAACATTTTCGAGATGCTGCCGTGCGAGGAAAATCCCTCGCCGATGGTGAGGATCAACAAGCTGAATCCGTCGGCGGAATTCCAGCTTTACGCCAAGCTCGAATGGATGAACCCGTTCGGATCGGTGAAGGATCGCGCCGCGTGGGCGATGCTGCAAGACCTCGAGGAGCGCAAGGCGGTGAGCGCCACGCGCGGGATCGTGGAGCCGACCTCCGGGAACACGGGCATCAGCCTCGCGGGCATGGCGAGGGCGCGCGGTTACCAGATGCGGGCGGTGGTGCCGAACAAGGTGCCGCTGGAGAAGAAGATTCTGCTCAAGATCGCGGGCGCCGAGCTGGACGTGTTGAACGACTCGGTGTGCCCGGCGCCCGGTCTCGGCGACGGGGCGATCAACCTTGCCAAGACCCACGCGCGCGCCTCGGCGGACAAATACGTGATGCCGAACCAGTACGAGAACCAGAACAACATCCTGGCCCACATGACCACCACCGGGCCGGAGATCTGGCGGCAGACGGAGGGCAAGATCACCCATTTGTTTGTGTCGTTGGGCACCTGCGGCACGGCGATGGGCACGAGCCAATTCCTCAAGGCGCAGGATTCCGGCATCAAGGTCATCGCGGTGCAACCGACGGAGGGGCATGACGTTCCCGGCTTGCGGAACCTGGCACAACTCGACGTCTCGAAATTGTTCGACCGCTCGCTGCTGGATGAAATCCTTGAGATTGATTATGATCTCGCCTACACTCGCGCGCTCGAACTTTGTCAGACCGAGGGATTGCTGGCCGGCCCCAGCTCCGGTCTGATATTTGAGGGTGCCCGCAGGATAGTGGAGCGAGACAAAGGCAAGACAGGAGTCGGCGTCATGATTTTCTGCGACAACATCTTCAAATACACCTCGAACATGGTGAAACACATCCCGAGCCTGGCAGCCGGCACCCAGGCCTGAAAGAAGTAGAAGCATATGGCGGATTACGCGCATCCCGAAATGTTGGTGAGCACTGACTGGGTCAAGGCCAACCTTGGCAAGCCCGGCGTGAAGCTCGTGGAAATCGACGTGGACACCAAGGCCTACGACGCCGGACATCTCCCGGGCGCGGTCGGATTTAACTGGCAGGCGCAACTGCAAAACCAGGTCAGCCGGGATATCATTGGCAAGCAGGCCTTCGAGCAACTCGTGGGCGGGGCCGGGATTTCCCCCGGCGACACGGTGATTATTTACGGCGACAACAACAACTGGTTCGCCGCGTACGGCCTGTGGTTGTTCAAGATTTACGGCCACAAGGATGTGCGCCTGATGAACGGCGGCCGGGCCAAGTGGTTGAACGAGGCGGACAAACCGCTGACGACAGAAAAGGCGGCCACCGCGCCGGTCGCTTACACGGCGTCCGAGCCGAACCTTGAGTTGCGCGCCTTCGTGCCGCAGGTGTTTGAAGCCTCGAAGGGCGGCAAGTGGAACCTTGTGGACGTGCGCAGCCCGGACGAGTTCACGGGCAAGGTGATCGCGCCTCCAGGAATGTCCGAGACCGCCCAGCGCGGTGGACATATCCCCGGCGCCAAGAGCATCCCGTGGAGCACGGCCGTGGGGCCGGACGGGGCGTTTAAATCAGCCGACGAGTTGAAGGCCATTTACGTGGACCAGAAGGGTGTTGATACCAGCAAGGACAGCATTGCCTATTGCCGCATTGGCGAGCGCTCGAGCCACACATGGTTCGTGTTGAAGTATTTGCTCGGCATCAAGAACGTGCGCAACTATGACGGAAGCTGGACCGAGTACGGCAACTTGATCGGCGCGCCGATTGAGAAGTAAGCCCCATCATTCTCCTTTTTGCGAAGGGCCGCGAGCAATCGCGGCCTTGTTTTTTCCCCCCCCGAATAGCCGGGCAATCTGCAACGTCCAATCCGGGCGGATAGAACAGGGCTGGAAAAATCCAGAACCGGAACAGCCTATGCTATGTCCAATGAACGGCGTGGAAACGTTGTATGTGGCGTTCAACCTTTACAGCCCGTTTAAAAACTGGGGATACCGCCAGAGTTTTTCAACGGGCGATTAACCGGGCCGGTCGCAAGAGTCTTGCCAAAGCGGCGGGCGCATCGCATGTTTCAATAACGTGAAAGGCAAATCTGCCATCATTATCGCGGTCGTGGTCATCGTCGCCCTGGCGATTGGCCTTGGCGTGAGCTTGCAGCAATCCAGCAAGCAGAAGCAAAACGACGAGGCGCGCATCCTCCAGCTTTCCAACGACGTGGTGCAGACCAGCACCCGCCTTTCCGAGCAGCAAAAGGTCAACATCAAGCTGGAGACGAATGTCGTAACGCGCACGGTGGAGTTGCAAGTGAAGTCGAAGGAGGCGGAGGAGCTTTCCAACAAGCTGGCGACCACCTCGACTGAATTGTCCAAGACGCAGGATGACTTGAAGACCTCGCAGCAAAAGATCGCGGAGCAGGACGCGAAAATTGCCGAGTTGGAGACAGAGAAAAGCGCGCTGGACGTGACCGCCACCAAGCTCAAAGCGGACATCGGGAGCCTGGAATCAAAAATCTCCGACACCGAGACCACGCTGGCCAAGTCCGAGGGGGACCGGGAGTTTTTGCTCAAGGAATTGAAGCGCTTGCAGGCGGAAAAGGCCGAGCTGGAGCGGCAATTCAATGATTTGGCGGTTCTGCGCGAGCAGGTTCACAAATTGAAGGAGGAGCTTTCGATCGCGCGGCGGCTGGAGTGGATTCGCAAGGGAATTTATGGCGATCTCCCAAAAGGCGGGCAACGGCTGATGATGTTGTCCAACAAGCAACAACCTCCCCCGCCAGCAGCGACGAACACCGATTTGAACGTGGAATTGAAAAGCACGGGCGGCCCGGCAAAAATTGTCGCCCCGAATCCCGCGACGCCGCCCGCCAACGCCCCGCAGACCAGCCCTCCGCCGACGAATCCCCCGGCCAATCCGCCGCCAGCAAAATGAGCGAGCCCGAGGTCTTCCGGGATGCCCACGGCCGGATAATGCGCGACTTGCGCGTGAGCATCACGGACCGATGCAATTTTCGTTGCCTCTACTGCCTGCCGGAAACCGAGGAAGCGGCGAACTTTTATCGTTCCAAATACGACGCCCTGAAGAATCCGCAACCCGCCCGACCGATTGCGCGCGAATGGAAGCCGCGCTCGCACCTGTTGACGTTTGAGGAAATCGAGCGGGTGGTCCGCGTCGTGGCGGCGCGGGGGATTCGCAAAATTCGGGTCACAGGCGGGGAACCTCTACTGCGGAGCGGGGCGCCTGACTTGGTGTCCAGGCTTTCCGCTATTTCCGGAGTCGAGGACTTGGCGCTGACGACGAACGGGTTCCTTTTCTTGCAAAATGCCGCGGCATTGCGTTCCGCCGGGTTGCGACGAGTCAGCTTTAGCATGGATTCCCTTGATCCGGCCAATTTCAAGCGAATCACCGGTCGCGATGGGCTGCGCTCGGTGTTGGCCTCCATCCGGCGGGCGCAAGAGATTGGATTCCACCCGGTGAAGGTGAATGCGGTGGTGATCCGGGGAATCAACGACCACGAAATCGAGTCGCTGGCGGAATTTGCACGAAGCGAGGACGTGCGATTGCGCTTCATCGAGTTCATGCCGTTGGACTCGAAGCGGGCCTGGCAGCGCGAAATGGTTGTACCCGCGCGGGAAATTCTGGAGCGATTGCGCGCCCGTTTCACCTTGGAGGCGGTACCCGCGAGCCACTCCTCGGAAACGGCCCGGCGCTGGTCACTGCCTGGTGGTCGCGGGGAAATCGGTCTCATTGCGCCGGTCACCGAGCCGTTTTGCGGGCATTGCGACCGGCTGCGGCTCACGGCTGACGGCAAAATCCGCACCTGCCTCTTCAGCCTGACCGAGCATGACTTGAAACCAATCCTGCGGGACGGCGGAAGCGACGAGGAATTGGCCCGGTTCCTGCAAAAGCTGGTGAGTGGCAAAGAAGAGCGCCATCATATTGGCGAGACGGGGTTTGTGCAGCCGGAGCGGACCATGAGTTGCATCGGTGGATGACCGGGCGATTGCCGGTTGAAAGCGAGGGGCGGTCTTTGCTAGGTTACGCGCTCGAAACGACAATTTGACGAAGTTCTTATGCCGACGTACGAGTATATATGCGAGAAGTGCGACCACCACTTCGAGTTTCAGCAATCGATCAAAGAAGACGCGTTGAAGGTTTGCCCGAAAGAGGTTTGCCCGCAAAAGAAGTGGGGCAAGGGACGGGTCAAGCGGGCCATTGGAGCGGGGGCGGGGTTGATCTTCAAAGGCAGCGGTTTTTATATCACGGACTACCGAAGCGAGGGCTACAAAGAGGCCGCCAAAAAAGACGCGCCTCCCGCGGCCCCCAAGCCGGAATCGAGCGCGGCCAAATCCGATTCGGGGGCGGCGAAGGCAGGGGGCGAAAAGAAAAGCGCGGCGTGATGCCGCGCGTTGCGGCAGGTCAGATTACGCGATAACAAGTGGCCAACGCCACCAGCCAAAACATGCTCGCGAAAACGATTCAAATGTTGTTGGCGGTTCTCCTGCTGACGAGCGGCGCGCTTTCCGCCGCCGAATTGCCCCTCGCGGTGCGCAGCTCGACCGGCCAATTCCTTTGTTACGGCCCCCGTCCGGACGCAAACATTCCCGGCATCACCGTGAAGAGCAACATGGTGGTGATGCGGCTGGACGCGGATGTGCTCGCGGTCACGGCCGAAAGAATCAAGCAGGCGCTATTGGGCGAGCTGCTGGCCAATGATGCCTGGCAGGGAAGAATCACGTTGACCATCCAGCCTTTTGCGGCGCCGGAGCAGGACATCCGCATCATCGCGACCCGCAATGGGGGGCAATGGCAATACCAAGTTGACTTCCCGGAGAACATCCAGCCGGAGAAGCTGGTTCGCGGCGTGGTTCGCGTGTTGTTGCAAGAGCTCTCAAACCGGGGCAACCAGCGCAACGCGGGTGAAATCCCGTTCTGGCTCTCCGAGGGGGCCACGACGCAACTATTAGCGGTTAACGGGAACCGCCTTTTTCCCCCGGCCCAGACCCAGTCGGTCACGCAGTTTTACCGGCCTGACCCCCTGCTTTTCATTCGCGAGCATTTGGCCGCGAACACTCCCCTCTCCTTCCAGCAACTGGCGCATCCCTCGGCAGACGTGTTGTCGAGTCCGGTTACCGTCACCTATTCGGTGAGCGCGCAATTGCTCTTTTACCATCTGGAAAACCTGCCCGGCGGGCGGCTGGCCATTCTCGAGTTTCTCCGCTTGTTGCCCTACAACCTCAATTGGGAGACCTCTTTTTTGCAGGCGTTTCCGGGGAAGTTCGGCTCTTTGCTGGATGTGGAAAAATGGTGGGCGATCATCACCACCCAATTTACCAGCCGTCGGGACGGAAACTTGCTGCCGCTAAACGCCAGCCTGCAAAGGCTGGGCGAGGCGCTGACCACGCCAGCCCAGGTGAGCAAGGACTCCAACAGCCTGCCCACCCGGGTGCAGGTGCCGTTGCAGCAGGTTTTTTCCCAATGGCGTGTGCAGCAACAGCAGATCGTCGTGAACCAAAAGATGGCGGCGCTGCTCGCCCTCCGGCCCAATTTGGCGATTGAAGCGCAATTGCTGGATGACGGTTACCGAAATGTGCTTTCCAACTACGCCGCCAGGTATCCTGCGATCGGATACGCGCCCAGCCAGAAAGGCGCCGTGCCATTGACCCTCAAGTCACTGGTGGATGAAACGGTCAACAAGTTGAACGAATTGGACCAACAACGGACCAACCTCGTGGCCAAGGCGAACGCGGTCGCGGCGGGGGCCAAATAGCCAAACAGCCGCCTGAACGTTTGCTCGACCCTGCTCCGGTCGCGTCGCTAGTCTTCCCTCATGCGCACCGAGTCCGTCTCGTTTCTTGAACAACTGGTCAACACTCCCAGCCCCTCCGGCCACGAGGCGCGCGTTCAACGCGTCTGGCTGGATTATGTAACACCCTTTGCCGACGAAACCTTTTCCGACGCGCACGGCAACTGTGTCGCCGTCTTGAACAAGGGCGGATCGCCGCGCGTGATGCTCGCCGCGCACGCGGATGAGATTTCCCTGGTGGTCAATTTTATCGACGCCAATGGTTATATTTACGTGCGCAGACTGGGTGGCGTGGACGCGGCAATCACCAAGGCGCAACGCGTCGTGATTCATTCGCGCGGCGGAGCGGTCAAGGGCGTGGTGGGCAACGTCGCGCCGCACCTCACCAAGCTGGAAGGCGAGCGGAAGGTCCCCAAAATCGAGGAACTGTTCATCGACATCGGTGTCGGTTCCAAAGCGGAGGCGGCGAAGCTGGTGCGCGTCGGGGATCCGATCACTTTGAGCGACCAATTCGACCTGCTGCACGGCGATCTGGCTGTGGCCCGCGCGTTCGATAATCGCATCGGCCTGTTCGCGGTGGGCGAGGCGCTGCGCTTGCTGCGGGGAGGCAAGGGCAGATTGAACGCCGAGGTGTGCGCCGTCTCGAACATCATGGAGGAAACCGGCCTGCTGGGCGCGCGACAGATCGCCTACTCGTTGAAACCGGATTTGGCGGTGGTGGTGGATGTGACACACGCCACGGACTATCCGACCGTCAACCAGCAACAGCATGGCGAGATCAAGGTCGGGCTGGGCCCCACCCTGACGCA
>CAZMLP010000146.1:0-2501 GCA_964566745.1 uncultured Verrucomicrobiota bacterium
ATCATGTTTGGTCTTTGGAAGAAGTTGTAAAACTGCTTGATTGACGTATGAATCGAGTGGTTCACGCCTATTGCGACGAAAGCCGCCAAGTGAAGGAAAGGTTCATGGTGCTTGGAGGTATGGCTATTACGCAGGCTTCCGTTTCTGTTTTTGACAATTCAATACAGAAATTCCGAGACGAAAATAAAATGTGGGCGGAGCTGAAATGGCGCAAGATTAGCAATGGAAAGCTGCAAGAATACAAAAGGTTTGTTGACTGCTTTTTCGCGCTGAATAACACGAACCGCTCACATTTTCACGCCCTTATTATTGACACCAATCAGATCGACCACGCTCGGTTCGGTTGTGATAATGAGACTGGATTCTACAAGTTTTACTACCAATTGCTGTTACATTGCTTCGGCAAGAAATATTGCGTAGATAATCCAGACACCAAAATAATGGTCCGATTGGATGAAAGGAATTCTCATTACAGCTTGGGGGATTTAAAAAACATTCTCAATGCAGGAATGAGAAGCAAGTTCTCCATTTCAACCGATCCTTTCAGATCAGTAGAGCCTCGCGACTCGCACGCAAGCAATGCGATTCAAATGGTGGACATATTGATTGGAGCCATTGGATACAAAAAGAACGGCTTTGATTTGCTGTCTGGGGCCAGCGAGGCCAGAAAAGAGATGGCAGCTTATATCCAGAATCACTCCGGCCTAGACAACTTCACTTTGAATACTCCACTGGCAGTTAAAAGATTCAATATCTGGAATTTTCGCCCGCAGAAATGATGAAGCGCCCCAATAACCTAGGCTGCTCAGCAGCCGCCTTTCGGTTTTCCTAACGTAAGTCAGGGTTTTCGGCCATTGGTGGCGCTTCAAAAAAAATGTCACCCAAGTAACTCAAAAAGTCAACCCATTCTCAAATCAAGATTTGATGATTTGATTTAAATTTCAAACTGACCCACTACCTTCCAGGCAAGTTCGAGTCGGCGACCGCGCGCCTTTGTATTTACTTCAACGATTTGTCGGGATAGGGCGGCGGGGGCGGGATGACGACCGGCTTGTCCTTGATCTCCTGTTGCAGGTACTCGATGGCGCGCTGGAGTTGCGCGTCGCCGCCCTGGAAGGTCGCGTGCGGGAGGTTGTCCACCACGATGTCCGGGTCCACGCCATGGTTCTCAATCAACCACTTGCCCTCCGGCCCGTACACGCCGAACTCCGCCGCGGTGGCAATGCCGTGATCCACCAGGAAGTTGCTGGAGGTGAGCCAGATTTCACCGCCCCAAGTGCGCGTGCCGATCACCTTGCCGAGGCCGAGCCGCTTGAAGCCCTCGGTGAACGCCTCGCCGTCCGAGCCGGTGTGCGCGTCGCAGAGCACCACCATGTGGCCGCGAAAGGCGTATTGCATGTTCCAAGTGGGCGAGCCCGCGCGGCCTTGCCAGAAGAACCACGCCTTGCGCATGAGTTTTTCGAGAATCCAACTGTCGATGTTTCCGCCGCCGTTGTGGCGCACGTCAATAATCAATCCCTTGCGATTGAAGACGGGATAGAAATCCCGGGCCCAGGCGCCGATGTCGCCCTGGCCCATGGCGCGCAGGTGCAGGTAACCGATGTCCCCCTTGCCCAGCTCCTCCACGCGCTGGCGACGGGTGTATTCCCACTCGGAGTAACGGAGGTTCCATTCCTCGCCCAGACTGATGGGGGTGACGATCACATCCCACGGACGGGAATCGCCCGGCTTGCCGACCCGCAGCAAGACCTGCTTGCCGGTGTGATTGCGCAGCAACAATTCCGGGTGCGCCACGGATGCCAGCGGCGTGCCGTTGATCTGCTGGATGACCAAGCCCTCCTTCAGGTTCAGTCCGGGTTTCAAGAGCGGAGAGCCTTGCGGCGGGTAGTCCGGGTCCGACCGGTAGATGTGCTCGATGCGCCAGCCGCCACTGGCCGCGTCCTTCACCAGGGTGGCGCCCAAACCGGAGTTCTGGATTTGATCGGGACCGTCCCGCTGGTCCCCGCCATAAACGAAAGTGTGCAGCGCGGAAAGCTCGCCGACCATCTCGGCCAGCAAGTCGCGCAGTTCCGCGCGATCCGTCACGCGGTCCACCAGGGGCAAATATTTTTTCAAAATCGCCGGCCAGTCGACCGCGTGCATCTTGCGGTCATAAAAATAATCGCGCTCGAGCCGCCACGCCTCGGTGAACATCTGCCGCCATTCATCCCGCGGGTTCAGGCTGAAGGTCCAGTCGCGCAGGTTCGCGCTTTTGTCGTAGCGGGCGGAGCCGGAGCCGGTGTCTTCCACGTAAAAGGTGTCGCCCTTGCGCAGCAGCAATTTCCGGCGGTCGGCGGAAAGCTCGTAACTGCCGACGTCCTCCGCGAACGCGCGCGGCTTGGGATCGTCGCTGGAAATGTCCATCGTCATCAACGTGCGGCGGCCACCGTAGGCGCCCTCGCGCGAAATCCAGAAGAGTTTGCGGTCCGCCATCGACAGGCTCTCGTAATTTCCCGAGGGCA
>CAZMLP010000147.1:0-2329 GCA_964566745.1 uncultured Verrucomicrobiota bacterium
GCCGGCTGCCAGTTCGTGGAGGTTCATCTCCAGCACCTCGGGCCAGACACCGACAAACTGCATCGGCGACACGGTCTTGTCGCCATGGGTAATCCAGACACGGTTGAGACTCATTTCCGGTGACACCAGGCGGACGAGCGGGGCGCTGCGTTTCAAGGCGTAAACATCCTTGATCGTCTGGCCCGGGGCCTGATCCGCCATGGCGCGCTGGTAGGTGGGAACCTCTTGCTCCTCCAGCCGCACCTTGTCCAGGCCGCCGAGGGCGATCAGGGACTCTTTCATGCCGTTTTCCATCCCTTTGACCAAGGCCGACATGCCAACCAGACTCGCGACGCCGAGGACGATGCCAAACATGGTCAACAGCGAGCGGAATTTATGCGCCCAAATTTCCTTGAACCCGACCAGAATGGCGTTGAGGAAGCTCATCGGTCACTCGTAGCGAAGCGCCTGGATCGGGTCCAGCCGGGCGGCTTTGAAGGCGGGGATGATGCCGGCCACCACCCCGACACAAACACTGAAGGCGAAGGCCACCATCATGGCGGTGATGGTTATGACCGGGGTGTTTTCCGTTGGCGAGACGGCGGAAAGAATCTGCACCAGGCCCTTGGAGGCGGCCAGACCCGCAACGCCGCCGATCACGGCGATGACCACACTTTCGACGAGAATTTGGAGAAAGATGTCCACTCCCGTCGCGCCAATGGCCTTGCGGATGCCGATCTCCCGGATGCGCTCGGTGATGCTGGCGAGCATGATGTTCATGATGCCGATGCCACCGACGAGCAGACTGATGGCGGAAATGAAACCGCCGCTCATCCGGGCGTTCTTGATCGAGGTGGTGATCTGCTCCGACCAGTTCTCCTGCGTTTGAAACGAGAAATCCTCAATGCCGCGATGGGTGTGCATCAAGACGTTGCGCGCCTGTTGCAGGGCCGGCTCGAGCACCTCAATATCCGCCACCTTGATGTTCAACGCGGAAAGATGCGGGTCCGCCACCGTGTTGGTTCCCGCGCCACCCTGGCGAAACTTCACCCACATGGTGTTAAGCGGCATGTAAATCGTGTTGTTCTTCCAACCAAAGACAAAACCGCCGCGCCCGCGCCCGCCCCATCCCCGGCTGCGCGCGGGACCGGACTGGGTCTCCTTGGGCTTGTTTTTTTCCAGCTCGCGGCGCTTTTTGTCCTGCTCGCTTTCATAGCGCTGGAACATGCCGATAATGCGAAACGGCTGGTTGTTGATGTGGATGGTCTCGCCCACCGGGATGATTTCCCGGCCGGTCTCCTCCGGGGAGCCAAACAACTCGTCGCGAATGTTGGTGCCAATGACGCATACGTTCCAGGCGTTCTCCTCGTCGATGGCGTTGAACATGCGGCCATGGGCGACCACATGCTGGTTCATCTCCAAAGCGCTGGGCCAGGTGCCCACCACGTAGCACCACTCCGTCTGTTTGCCCGCGCGGGTCACATGGGGAAAACCTTGCAAGCGCATCTCCGGGGTGACGAGTTTGACGAGCGGCGCGCCATGCTCCAGCGCGTAAACATCCTGAATCGTGCTGCCAATCGCCTCGTCCGCCAGGTGGCGCTGGTTCGCGGGGATGTCCTGTGTCTCGACCCGGACTTTCTCCAGACCGCCGATGGCGATCAGCGCCTCCTTCATGCCGTTTTCCATGCCCTTGGTGAGGGCGGACATGCCGACCAGGCTCGCGACGCCCAGGATGATTCCCAGCATGGTGAGCAGCGAGCGGAATTTGTGGGCCCAGATTTCCTTGAACCCGACGGCAATGGCGTTGAACAGGTTCATCGCAGGGAAGCCGCGCGTCTCATCGGATCAAGCGGCGGGCGCGATTGTGGTTGCCGCCGGGGCAAGCGGAGGTTTGCGGTCCAAACCGGCCAGGCGGGCATCGACATGCCTGGCAATTTTGCCGTCGCGAATCTCGATGCGCCGGGGGGTGACCGCGGCAATTTCGGGATCGTGAGTGACCAGCGCAATGGTCCGGCCCTGGTGGCTCAATTGGCGAAACAGCTCCAGGATCAACTCGCCGGTGTGGGAATCAAGATTGCCCGTGGGCTCGTCCGCAAAAACGATTTTGGGATCGTTGACCAGCGCCCGGGCGATGGCGACGCGCTGTTGCTGGCCGCCGGACAACTGCATGGGGCGGTGTTTGCTGCGGTTCTCCAGATTGACCATTTTCAACGCGTTCATGGCGCGCTCGCGCCGCTCGCGCGAGGAGCAGCCGCTGTAAATCATTGGCAGTTCCACGTTCTGCAAGACGTTCAATTTTGGCAAAAGATTGAAGAACTGGAAGACGAAGCCAATTTTCCGGTTTCGGACG
>CAZMLP010000148.1:0-5097 GCA_964566745.1 uncultured Verrucomicrobiota bacterium
TTCCCGCCAGGAGCGACACTTGATCAGGTCTGAGGACCGATTGGCGAGCAAACGCGACCCGCGTGACGTTTTCGTCCATTCGCTGAAAATATTTTGCCCGTGCCAGTCCCTAAAGCCTAAAGACAGGGTTTGGCGGGCCGCTAAACCCGGCCTGCCAGCGGCAGGCGCTCCCCAAGGCAATTCCCCGTCAGGCCTGCCCGCCGCCACCAAAATCGGCGCGGCGCCAAGATTCGCCGGTCGGCCAAATGCGGGATGCCTGTTACTTGTCGTTTTGCGCCTGGACAGGCTCAAAATCGGATTTGACGCGGCCCTGTTTTCGCCGCCTACTTGCGCTCCATTTATGAGCGATCCAGCACAAGCATTGCGTGATTTCAAACCGTCCAAGGAGTTTTTCATCGGCATTGACTCCGACGGCTGCATTTTCGACAGCATGGAGATCAAGCACAAGGAGTGCTTCACGCCGATGTTCATCAAGCATTTCCACCTGCAGGCGGTGAGCAAGTACGCCCGCGAGGTATGGGATTTTGTGAACCTTTACTCGAAGACACGCGGCGCGAACCGTTTTCCAGCGCTGGTGCGCGCGCTGAACCTGCTGCGCGAGCGCCCGCCAGTGAAGGCCCGCAACGTGAAGGTCACGGACACCAAGGCTCTCGACGAGTGGATCGCTAGAGAGACGAAGCTGGGTAACGCGACCCTCGCGGCCGAGGTGAAAAACGGCAACCAGGGCCTGGCCGAGGTGAAGGTCTGGTCGGACGCGGTAAACAAGGCGGTGGAGGACATTGTGCATGGCGTGCCGCCGTTTCCGCTGGTCCAGGAATCCCTGGCGAAGCTGAATCAATTTGCGGACGCGATGTGCATCTCGCAGACGCCCGCCGACGCCCTGAAGCGCGAATGGGCCGAGCATGGCATTGACCAGCATGTGAAGATCATTGCCGGCCAGGAGATGGGCACGAAGACCGAGCACATCAAGTTTGCCGCCGCCAGCAAATACGCGCCGGCCAAAATTCTCATGATCGGCGACGCGCCGGGCGATTTTAACGCGGCCAAGAAGAACGGGGCGCTTTTCTTTCCCATCAATCCCGGCAAGGAAGAGGCGAGCTGGGAGCGGTTGTTCAAGGAAGGCTTGGACCGGTTTCAAAAAGGAACTTACGCGGGGGACTATGAAGCCGCGCTGGTTAAAGAATTCGACGCGTGTTTGCCGGAAAATCCTTGGTGGCTTTCCTGATCTTTAGAACGCGTTATTCGCACGAGGGATGCCCAAAGGCATCCCTTTTTTATTTTGAATGGATATAGTCTTGAACCTGCATTTGGGAACCGGGAGGCCGGAGAAGCTCGCCAACCTCGGGTTTCAGTCGCCACGGCTTATCCCACCAAGCCCCGGCAGGGAGCGGGCGTCCCGGGCCGAAATGCAAATCTCACTTGCGTTGGCGCGCTTCCTCCGTAATTTCCACCCATGTTTGTAACCGAAACGAATTCGCCCGCGACCAAGTCCGCCAGTCCCCTTTCCCTCCCGCATCCTGACCACTTTGTCCGCCGTCACATCGGGCCGCGCCCGGAAGAATTGGCTGAAATGGCCCGCGTTTGCGGATTCGAATCGATGGACGCCCTCGCGGATGCGGCGGTTCCCCCCGCCATCCGGCTCCCGCGTCGCCTGAATTTGCCCCACGCACTCTCCGAAGCTGACGCCTTGGCCCGCCTGCGCGGCATGGCGGCGAAAAACCAAGTTTTCCGCTCGCTGATTGGAATGGGCTATTCCGACACGATCACCCCGGCAGTCATCCAGCGCAACATCCTCGAGAACCCCGGCTGGTACACCCAATACACGCCTTACCAAGCGGAAGTATCCCAAGGTCGCCTGGAGGGATTGCTGAATTTCCAGACGATGATTAGCGACCTCACGGGAATGGACATCGCCAATGCCTCGATGCTGGACGAGTCCACCGCCTGTGCCGAGGCGATGATGCTATGTCATCGCATCAAGGAAACCGAGGCTGGCCGGAACGTCTTTCTCGTCGGGGATAATTGTCACCCGCAGAACATCGACATCGTGCGCACGCGCGCGAAAGCGCTCGGCATTGAGGTGGTGGTGGGGCCTTGGTCATCGCTGAAATTCGATGCCCGGGTTTTCGGCGCGCTGGTGCAATACCCGGCGACGGACGGAACGATTGAGGATTACGCGGCTTTTGCGGAGGCGGCCCATCAGGCGGGCGCGCTGGTCGTGGTGGCGTGTGATCTGCTGGCCTTGGCGATCCTAAGACCGCCGGGCGAATTCGGCGCAGACGTCGCGGTGGGCAGCGCCCAACGCTTTGGCGTGCCGCTGGGTTACGGTGGACCGCACGCGGCCTTTTTCGCCACGCGCGACGCTTACAAGCGCTCCATGCCGGGCCGGTTGGTCGGCGTGTCGAAGGACATGCGCGGCAAGCCGGCGTTGCGTCTTTCCTTGGGCACCCGCGAACAACACATCCGGCGGGAGAAGGCGACGAGCAATATCTGCACCGCGCAGGCCTTGCTGGCCAACATGGCGATGGCGTTCGCCGCCTATCACGGACCGGCGGGCATTAAAGCCATTGCCGAACGGGTGGAAAAACTCACCGGTCTGTTAGCCGCGGGCGCGGTGAAACTCGGCCAGCAAATCGTCAATGCCACCAGCTTCGACACGCTTACGATCGCACTGCGCACCCGGTCGGCGGCCGAGGTCCACAAGCTGGCTGCCGCGCGCCGGGTGAACTTGCGCGTGATTGACGCGACCCATGTTGGCATCTCGTTGGACGAGGTGAGCACGGTCGCGGAGGTCGAGTCGCTTCTTGAAATTCTGAATGGCAACCAGGCGCTCCGTTTCAATCTCTGGGAACTGGAGGCGCCCGGTCGTGTTCCGGCGTTTGCCGCGCGCCAATCCGGTTATTTGAAGCACGCGGTGTTCAACACCCATCATAGCGAGACGGAAATGCTGCGCTACTTGCGCCGGCTGGAGTCGAAGGATCTTTCGCTTTGTCACGCGATGATCCCGCTTGGCTCTTGCACAATGAAGCTGAACGCCACCAGCGAGATGTTGCCGGTGAGCTGGCCGGAGTTCGCGAAAATTCACCCGTTTGCGCCGTTGAACCAGGCGCAGGGCTACCAGATGCTGTTCCAGGAGTTGGAGACCTGGCTGGCGGAGATCACCGGATTTGCCGGGATTTCGTTGCAGCCCAACGCCGGATCACAAGGCGAGTATGCCGGTTTGCTGGTGATTCACCAATATCACGAGAGCAAAGGCGAGGGGCACCGCAACATCTGCCTGATTCCGACCAGCGCGCACGGCACCAACCCCGCCAGTGCCGTGATGGCCGGGCTCCAGGTGGTGGCGGTGGCTTGTGACAAGGACGGAAACATTGACATTGCCGACTTGCGGGCGAAGGCAGACCAGCACCGGGCGAATCTTTCCTGCTTGATGGTGACGTACCCCAGCACGCATGGCGTGTTCGAGACTGGCATTAAGGAGATTTGCTCCATCGTCCACGAGGCGGGGGGACAAGTGTACATGGATGGCGCGAATTTGAACGCGCAGGTCGGGCTGACCAGCCCCGCTGAAACGGGCGCGGATGTCTGCCACTTGAATCTGCACAAGACATTCTGCATTCCTCATGGTGGTGGCGGTCCGGGCATGGGTCCCATCGGCGTGGTGGAGCATCTGGTCGATTTTTTGCCGGGTCACGCGGTGGTCAACCTCGGCGGGGAGAATCCCATTGGCGCCGTGAGCGCCGCGCCGTGGGGCAGCGCCAGCATTTTGACCATTTCCTGGATGTACATTGCCGCGATGGGCCTCGAAGGTTTGGAAGAGGCGACCAAGGCGGCCATCCTCACGGCCAATTATGTGGCCAAACGGTTGGAGAAACATTTCCCCGTGCTTTATCGCGGGCCGGGTGGACTGGTGGCGCACGAGTGCATTCTTGATTTGCGACAGTTCAAACTGGTCACCGCGGAGGATGTCTCCAAGCGGCTCATGGATTACAGCTTTCACGCGCCGACTTTGAGCTGGCCGGTCGCGGGCACCTTGATGGTCGAGCCGACCGAGAGCGAGCCGAAGGCGGAGCTGGACCGGTTCTGCGAGGCAATGATCACCATCCACGCGGAGATTCAGGAAATCGAGCAGGGAAAGACCGACGCCAAAAACAATCTCCTCAAAAACGCCCCGCACACCGCCGATCAAACCGGCATGGACAATTGGAACCGGCCTTACAGCCGCGAACGGGCGGCGTTCCCGGCGGCGGCCTTGCGGGATTGGAAATTTTGGCCGGCGGTCGGGCGCATCGACAATGTTTACGGCGACCGGAACCTGGTTTGCTCGTGTGTCGGGATGGAGGCGTATTCCGGCTGACGCCGGACCGCCCTTAATTCCGTCTTGCTCCTAACGGCTGACAGAATACCCTGTGTGTCAGCCGTATGAAACCCAAAGCTCCCGGTAAGCGCCGGAAAAAGCCGATCGAGGACGAGGCCGACACGCTCGTCGAGGACAAGGCCCCGCCGACCGAAGACGCTCCTGGACCAGCCGAGCCCGCCGTGGATGAGGAGCCCTCTCAAAGCGACTTGGCGGCCGAGCCCGACCCAGTGCCTGAACCGGACCCCGAGCCCCCGCCCGCGCCTCGCGAGCGGCAGGCGTACGATGGCGATTCCGCGATCCGCCTTTATCTGCGCGAGATCGGGCAGGTAAAGCTGCTCACCATCCAGGACGAGATTGACCTCGCGGCCAGGGTCAAGAAAGGGGACAAGAAAGCGCGCGAGCAAATGATCAAGGCCAACTTGCGCCTGGTCGTAAAGATCGCCCACGATTACGAGAGTCTTGGCTTGCCCCTGCTTGATTTGATCAACGAGGGAAACATCGGCCTGATCAAGGCCGTGGAGCGATTCGATCCCGCCAAGGGTGGCAAGCTCTCGACCTATGGCGCCTGGTGGATCAAACAGGCAATCAAGCGCGCGCTGGCCAACCAGGCCAAGACCATCCGCCTTCCGGTCCATTTGGTGGACAAGATTTCCAAGATGCGCCGGACGGCGACGAAGCTGCAGGAGCTGTTCGGTCGCGAGCCAACCGACGAGGAGTTGGCCGAGGAATTGGGCATG
>CAZMLP010000149.1:0-2616 GCA_964566745.1 uncultured Verrucomicrobiota bacterium
TAACCGACCACATAGATCGAGTGGCGGCTGCCGAGCGAGCGCATTTCCAAAACATTCAAACGCGGCGCGCGGCCTTGCTTGATCAACACGCGCTGCCAATTGCG
The DNA here is from genome assembly GCA_964566745.1 of uncultured Verrucomicrobiota bacterium. Lineage (GTDB taxonomy): Bacteria > Verrucomicrobiota > Verrucomicrobiia > Limisphaerales > CAZMLP01 > CAZMLP01. The sequence continues at coordinate 105 of CAZMLP010000149.1, forward strand.
GAACAGCCAGACGAACCCGAAGAAAACGCCCAACACCACCATTAATGCGCCAAACACACGAAAAATCGACCAAGTCAGACTTTCGGGGGCGGGAGCAGAAGTTGGCGCGGGAAGGACGGGAACGATGACATTCGTCACCTCCGCGGCGGAGGCGAGTTCAGCTCCACCCCACAGCAAAAGGAAAAAGAGCCCCATCGACAGCGAACTCCGCTGGAGTCCGCTCGCTATGCCTTGGCGATGGAAATGGGGGAAAGAAAACATGGGGGACAAAGACCGGCCAAACCGCCGACTGGCGGTGTCGTTCACGCCTTGCGACCGAGCAATTCGGTGATCTTGATTCCGAAACGATCCTCGACCACCACGACCTCGCCGCGCGCGACCAGCTTCTGGTTCACGTAAAGATCCACCGGCGCGTCGGCCACCTTGTCGAGTTGCACCACCGAGCCGCTGGCTAGTTGCAGCACGTCCCTCATGGACATCTGGCAGGCGCCCAATTCGACGGACACCTTCACCGGCACGTCGAGCAGGAGATCAAGGTTGGGAGTGGATTCAGTGGCGGTACTCATACTTTGGAATTCGGTTTTTGATCCAGACGATGGAGCAGTTGCACCGCCCAGGCCTGGTTACGGGTGCCGGGACGACCGGCAAATTTAGGGACGCCCGCGAGCTTCACTTGCACCTCGTTGCCGGCGCGCGGATCGAGCAGGACAACGTCGCCCGGCTTGAGGCGGGAAAGCTGCCCGGCGGTCATTTGGAGGCCCTGCCATTCGGCGGTGATCTGAAGGGGCAAATCGTCCAGCTCCGGGTTCCATTGAATCGCGGCGGGGGGCGTGACGGCGGGCGGGGGCTCGGAGGTGACGATGTCCGCGCCGAGCGAGCGGAGCAGGGGCTCCAGTGTGTAGAAGGGAAAGGCGATTTGCATCGAGCAGATGCAATCCCCCAGGCGCGCCTCCATGCTAAGGACCAGCATCACCGCGTCGTGCGGCGAAGTTTGGAGAAAGCGGCCATTGGTCTCGTGGCCGAGCAAGGCAGGCCGCAGTTCCTGGACCCCTTTCCATTGGGCGCACCACTCGTTCAAGATCAATTGCACGGCGCGGTCCAGCAGCGAGTTTTCGATCTCGCTCAAATCCCGGTTGGCGTTGACGGAATGCGCCGGGCCGCCCAGCAGCCGGTCCACGATGGTCAGGCCGAGACGGGGATGCATGTCCAGCAGGCAGACCCCGCGCAAAGGCTCCAGCTTGAATAGTGACAGGACGGTGGGATTGGCCAGCGAATCGATGAATTTCTGGTAGGAAACCGTCTCGAGCTTGGACATTTGGAGGCCAAACTCGAGTCGCAGATAAATCGAAAGGCGGGCCGCGAGGGCGTTGATAAACTCCTCGTGGCGCAGGCGCAACTTGCGCAGCTCCGCGCCGCTGAGGAACGAGGGTTGGCGGAAGTCGTAGGGCTGGATCGTGCCGCGCTGGCGTGTTTCCGTTCCCCCCCCCGCCGTGTGGACAATGGTGGAGGTTTCCTGCTCCGCGACCTGCGCCAGGAGCTTCTCGACATCCGTTTGCGAGAGAAGATCCTGGGGGTCCTGGGCGGAATCGCCGGGGGCGGGTGTGTCCATACAGGTCCAGTTACTGGATGGCGAACTCGGTGAAGTAGATCTCCTTCACCACCGGGTTGCCGAGGGCACTATTGAAGGAGGTGATGAGCTCGCTGCGAATTTGATTGCGCGCGCCCGGCTTCTCCAAGTCCGTGATGGTCTTGGCGCCGAGGGTGGAAGAGGCCAAATCGCGCAACTGGTCGGCATTCTTCTCGATCAGCGTCTTGACGCTGGAGTTGTCGCTCACGAGCGTCATCTTGGTGAGCAAGTAACGGGTGCCCATGGAGCCCGCCACGTTCACCAGCACCTTGTCGAGGACGGCGGTGTACTTCTCCTTGCCGCTGTCTTTCCCCTCGGCCTCTTTGCCGCCATGACCGCCGCCCCCGTGCTCGCCATGCTCGCCGCCTTTTTCCGCCGCTGCCTCGCCGTGGGCGGCAGGTTTGCCGCCGCCCGAGGCCTGGACCAGTTTGGGCAAGAGGATGAAGGTGGTGGTCGCGTAAGCCAGGACTGGCATTATGACCAGCGAGACGATGAGGGGCAGCCACGTTTGCAGCGCGCCGCCCTTTTTTGCCCCGGCTTCCGCCGGAGCGGCGGCCGGGCCGGCTTCCGTTCCGGGTTTTGGTGCTTCCGTGCCTTTGGCGGACATAACCTACAGGGTAAGAATTAGCGCTTGAGACTGACCAGCTCTTGCATGATGTCGTCGCTGGTGGTGATCACGCGGGCGTTCGCCTGGAAGCCGCGTTGCGTGGTGATGAGATCGGCGAACTCCTTCGCCAGATCAACATTGGAAAGCTCGAGGGAACCGGACTTGATCGTGGTTCCGGCGGTCGGAGCCGCGAGCGCGGCGCCACCGGTGGCGGCGGCGTTGATGGAATAGAGGTTCCCGCCTTGCTTGACGAGGGCGTTCTGGTTCGGAATCGGCTG
>CAZMLP010000150.1:0-3221 GCA_964566745.1 uncultured Verrucomicrobiota bacterium
GGCGTACGCGATGACCGGCTTCCGGATTGGCTACGCGTGCGGACCGGCCGAGTTGGTAGAGGCGATGATGCGCATCCACCAATACTCGATGCTTTGCGCCAGCATCATCAGCCAGGAGGCCGCGCTGGAGGCAATCCAGCACGGCCGCCCCGACACCGAGCAAATGCGCGAGCAATACCGCATCCGGCGCAACTACATCGTCAACGCCTTTAATTCAATGGGCCTGCCGTGCCATTTGCCCCGCGGCTCATTTTACGCCTTTCCCTGCATTCGCTCGACCGGCCTGACCTCAAAAGAATTCGCGTTCGGCCTGTTGCGCGAGGAAAAAGTCGCGTGCGTTCCGGGCAGCGCGTTTGGCGAGAGCGGGGAAGGTTACCTCCGTTGCTGCTTCGCCACCGCGCTGGACAAAATCCAAATCGCGACGGAACGGATGGAGCGGTTCGTGCGACACGCCCGCAAGCATCCTCCGGGATGAGGAAATGATTTAACAGTAGGGAGAAGAGTCAACAGAGGAGGCAACCGTGTTTTTGTTGTGCCTTCCTTTTTCCCAGCGTTCTCCCGTCAGCTTATTTTTCCCGCCGCTCGCGCGGTCAGAAAAACTGCCGTTAACAACATGAACGCTCCCGGCGGCACGAGGAATACTCCCAGTCCCGGATCGCCGCCATAAGTCACCGCGCCGCCAAGAAAAAATCCCGCCGGCAGCAGAATTCCCGCGCCCGTCAGGCAAACCGAGGCGATGCTCCGGCCGCGCGCCTCCCACGCGGGCAACTGGCGCACGGTCACCCCGAAAATCACATGCACGACGCCCAGCAGCGTCCCGTGCGCGTGCGCCAATGTCCACATCAGCCGCCGGGTCGCATTGGAGGGATTCAAGTAGCGGCCCACCTTGAAACCGTGCAACGCCTCGAGGAGGATTCCCAGCGCCAAAAAAACCAGCAGCGACCACCAGCCCAGCCGAAGATGCTTTCGCGCGCATGCTTGGAAGTCCGCGTCACTCCCGGACCCTGTCGCGCCCCCGGTTCTGGCCTGACTTTTCGACACGTCTTTCATTCTTGCAGATCGATTGATTTGTCATCCCGTTGCAGGAGGATTCGGTTGAACTCCTCCCATTGCAACCTTCCCGCTGGCGAGAGCAGCACCTCGGCGCCCGCGCGGTCCGGCTTGTCCTCCTGCCATTTGGCAAGCACTTGGTCGCGAGCTTTCGTCCTGCCCGCTTCCGGACCGACAAAATCGTATTCCATACCGGCAAACCCCGGCAACCGGCGAAGGGATCGCGCCGCGATATAACGGTTGGCCGAGTAAGGATCGGCCAATAATTGTCCCAGGAACGGCGCCTCCCATTTGGAGCCGGACGCCGCCAGCGCCGGTTCCCAGCCCATGGCCCAGGCGATCAAGGCGCGCTGCCCCGCGTCACCGCGCAAGAGCATCAACACCGCGGCGGAAACAGTCTCCTCCTCGTCGCTTAGTTTCACCGAGGGTTGCCCGTACCAGGCCGTGAGTTGTTTTGCCGTCCAGCCAAGGCTCTTGTCGAGATGGCATAAATTGCACGCGTTGGGCCGGCCCGTCTCCACGGTCGTTTTCACTTTCGGCGCGTCGATATAATGACTGCGAATCGCCTTCAACAAGCCATAGGTGGTGTGGGGCATGTGGCAGTTGTAGCAATCACTCCCGCTCGACCCCGACTTATGACGCGTGTGTGTCGTCACATTATCCCTGAGGGATTTGTGGCATTGAAAACATGCCTCGGCCGTTTCCATCCGCGCCGCCACCTGGTTGACCGGATCGCTCTTGTGCATCGAATGGCACGAGAGGCACGACAGGTCGCCCTTTTGGTGGCAGGCCGACTCGATCATTCCGCTATAGTCGCGCCCCGACACCCGCGCGACGCCGTCCGGCCAATAACGATCCGGGACATAGCGCGTGTCCTGCTTAAGCGGCTCGCGCAACCAAGGTTGCTGGTCCAGATGGGCGGGGCGGATTGGCGGGGTTAGTTTTGTCAAGTCGTCCCCCGGCCGGTAACGGAACCCGTTTTCGAGCCAGTCCGGTTTGTTGGGAATCCATTTGATGCTGTGGCATTGCCCGCAGACCTGCGACGACGCTTTCGCGGAAAGCCGGGCCGGGTTCACTATGGTCGGGTCGGGACTTTTGCCCAGCCGGTGCTGGTAACGGCGCGCCGGATTCTGATTTGCGGCAACGTGTTGCTCGGCCGGGCCATGACACGCCTCGCAGGCAATGCCCAATTCCCCGGCGCGGGTGTCCGCCACTTGTGTTTTGGGGTCGGGACGGGGCTGGCCCCCCGTGCTGTGACAGCCAATGCAACCGCTGTTCCAAACCTGCCGGTATGCGGGAATGGCGGGATCGCGAAGGAAAGTGGCATAAAACGGCACCCAGCGTTTATCCTCCAGCAAGTAACAAAAGGGGAAGAGAACTTGCAGATTGCCCGCCGGAGTTGGCGTCCAAAACACTTGCATGTGATGCGACCCGGTCAGCATGCAAACGCGCCGCTCGATCATTGGCCGGGTCTTGCCCGCGACAAAATCCACGTAAGGGTCAGGCAGATTCGCCCAGAACTCGTCTCCGCGCCGCTCCAGATGATATTCCTCCCCGAGGAGTTCCAGCGAAACTTGCGTAATGTCCGGCTTCACCGCCTCCGGGCGGGCGTGTTGGGTCATCGTCCGGTGAAAAGAACGATGCCAACTTTCATACTGGGCGGGGTGGCACGCCTGGCAATTGTCCGACGTGACATACCCTCCCGGCCTTCCCTCGCGCGGCGTCTTCGCCAGCATTTGGCTCTCTGACTCGACCCGCTGCTTGGTTCGCGCGATGCCTGTTTTCGCGATCACGCCAGTCATTGCCGCGACGATCACAATCACGATCCATGCGCGCGGCCCGAGATGCCGGGATTTGAGCAATAGCGGCCCGACTCCCGCCACCAACAACAATCCGACAATGACCCACTCGGCATTCATGATTGCGCCCGTGCTGCCATACCGGTCCTGGCCGGTCTCACTCCTCCCAGGCCTTCGCCCGGGTCAGGGCCCTGTCCCACCCAGCCACCAGGCGCTTGCGAACCGCCGGCTTCATCGCCGGAGTGAACTTCCGCTCCGCTTGCCACTGCGCGGCAATTTCTTTTTGGCCGGTCCAGAATCCCACCGCCAGTCCGGCAAGGCAGGCCGCACCCAAGGCGGTTGTCTCCGAGATTTTTGGCCGGACCACAGGCA
>CAZMLP010000151.1:0-3074 GCA_964566745.1 uncultured Verrucomicrobiota bacterium
AAATAACCCGGCCCGGCCGGCTCTTATTTCGGGTCGATCTCAAGGCCCAGCTCGCGCATGCGGTGCAATTTGTAGAGCAGGGCGCGCCGGCTGATGTCCAGTGCCTTGGCGGTCTCGGTGCGGTTGAAGTTGTGCTTGCGCAGGGCATGCAGGATGGCCTGCAACTCGATTTCCTCGAGCCGTTCGGCGTCCGTCGGCGTGTTCGCCGCCCTGGCGGGAGCCGTGGCGCAAACCCGCGCCGGCAGGTGCTCCGGCAGGATAATTTCCCCGCGCGAGAGCAGGACGGCCCGCTCCATCGCGTTGCGCAGCTCCCGCACATTTCCCGGCCAGCGATAGCGCGTCAGGCAGTCCGTCACCGCGGCCGAGAAACGCGCCTTGCCGGCGCCAAACTCCGCGATGAACCGCGTGGCCAGCGGGAGTATTTCCTCCGGACGCTCGCGCAGCGGCGGCAGGTGCAGTTCCACCACGTTCAGACGGTAGAACAAATCTTCGCGGAACCGCCCCTGCGCCACCTCGTCCTCCAAGTTCCGGTTCGTTGCCGCCAGTATGCGCGCGTTGGCTTGATGCTCCTTGTTCGAGCCGACCCGCTGGAATTTTCCGTCCTGGGTGAACCGCAGTAGCTTGGCCTGTAATTGCGGCGACATCTCGGCGATCTCGTCCAGCAGGATGGTGCCGCCATTGGCCTGCTCGAATCGCCCCACGCGCAGGTTCGTCGCGCCGGTGAACGCGCCTTTTTCATGCCCGAACAACTCGCTCTCCAGCAGATTCTCAGGAATCGCCGCGCAGTTCACCTTCACGAGCGGTCCCGGGGCGCGCGGGCTCCACGCGTGGATCACATCCGCCAGCACCTCTTTGCCCGCGCCACTCTCCCCGGTGATCAAAACCCGGCTGTCGGACGGCGCGATGAGCGAGGCATCGCGAAACACCGCCTGCATCAACGGGCTTTGCACGACAATATGGGGAGGCAGTTGCCGGCCCTCGGCAAACTTGAGCGGCTCGTTCGTGGCCAGCCCGGTGGCGTGACGCACGGACGCCAGCAGTTCGTCCAGATCGATCGGTTTGCTCAGGTAGTTCACCGCGCCGTCGCGCATTGCGTCCACGGCATCGCGAATGTCCGCGTAAGCGGTGACGAGCAGGACGGGCAGGGTGGGGTGCTCCTGGCGGGCGCGCCGGAGAGTCTCCAAGCCAGTGATGCCGGACATGCGCACGTCCGAGATCATCATCCCGACCTCATGGTGGCGCAATATTTCGAGGGCTTCCTCGCCGGAGGTGGCGATCAAGGTGATGAATCCCTGGCCGCGCAGAAACGAGTCGAGCAGGCTGCGCTGGCCGGGATCGTCATCGACAATCAGAATCCGCGTTGACCGGGCTGGCATTGAACTAGGTTGTCCCGGCCAGCTTCAGGTGGCTCAACCGGAACACGGCCCCATTGGGGTTATTCGGGAGGCATTCTATCTCCCACTCATGCGCCAGCACAATCTGTTTCACCACCGCCAGCCCCAGGCCGGTGCCCTGCTGGTGGGTCGTGAAGTACGGCTTGAAAATCTCCTCGCGCTGGTCCGGCGCGAGGCCGGGGCCATTGTCCTGAACCTCCAGCATCGCCTCGGTCTCGCCAGTCTTGGCGGTGACAATCTTGATCTCCCCGTCGCGGCTGACCGCTTGGATCGCGTTGAGCAGCAAGTTGAACAGCAATTGCCGCAGCAACTGCTCGTCCGCGATCACAGTGAGTCCCGCCTCTTCAAGGGAGAGGCGGATCGCCTTGACCACCAGATCGAAAAGCAGCGCCCGCGAGACCTCGCCCGTCACCGCCGCCAACGCCACCGGTGTTCGCCGCACCTCGCGTGGCTTGGAGTAATTGATAAACTCGTTCAGCTGCGCGGTCACACGGTCCACTTCATCGGTGATCTCGCGTGATTTTTGCCGCACCTCGGGGGTGGCGTCGCCCAGGCGCGAAATCATCTGGGCCAGGCCGCGAATAATGTTCAGCGGGTTGCGGGTCTCGTGCGCCAGTCCGGCGGCGGCCAGGTTCATTTCCTTCAAGTGGTTGGTCAATTCGCTGGCGCGCACGAGCCGAATTTGCAGGTCCGAGGATTTGGCCACATTTTGCCAGGCCAACGCGAGGCCGCCCACCGCCACCACGCACAAGGAGCAAATCAATATCCGCATCCAGAAGTCATTGGAAATGCTGGCGCGCAGTGTGTCCGTGGGCAGCACCATCACAAAACTGTGCAATCCCCGCTGCTGGAGCGCTTTTTTGTACTCCTCCTCGGTCATCCAGCGAGGGCGTCCGCCGGGCGGAGGGCGGCCCGGCGGGGGCTCGCCTGGAGGGGGGGCGGGCCGCTCATCGAGATTCGTGGAGTTGCGATTGGTGCGGAACCGGCTGGCCCGTTCCCGCCAGTCAAACGCGCTGGCGCCGTTGGTGGCGTCCCGGCGCGGCAGGACAATGATGGGCCGTTGTTCCTCCTCCCGCACCACGTTGGTCCCAAGGTCCACCAGATTCACCAGGGTGACCTTGGTCTCTTCCCAGTATTCCGCGCCATTCCGGATGGTCTCCGGATCAAGATTGGCGATCCGCACCCCGGCCGAGGCGACAATTTCCCCGCTGGCGTTCAGCAGGGCCACGGACTTTAGCTCGAAGGATTTGTCGAGCTCGTTTAACGCGGACTCGAGGCGTTCCTGGGAAATGACGCCGATGAAGCGGCGTTGCGACTTGAGGACGAGCCCGACCGTGGTGGAGATGGCCTTCGCGCGGTTCACCAAGCCCGCCCGCGCCGCCCGTTTGACCCGCGAATGCTCCGCCAGTTGCCACGCGCAGATGCCTCCGCACGCGACCGCCAGCACGCCATAGAGAATAACGCTGCCGCGGATCATGGCTGTCAGTCCCGCGAACCGGGCGGGTCATTTCCGGTTCTTCGAGCCGGAACCATTCTGGTCCTTCTTCGGCAGGCCATCAATGAATTTATCCAGCTCCTCCTCGGTGAAGGCCTTGCGGGACAAGTCCGCGCCCCGCTTTTCCTCGGTCGTGATTTCCGCGAGTTGCATCGGCTGCATCACAATGGTCGGTGTGAGAAAGA
>CAZMLP010000152.1:0-1591 GCA_964566745.1 uncultured Verrucomicrobiota bacterium
GGCACCGGCGCAAAGCCATGCGGGCACGATGCAGCATCACCCACAGGTTGCTTTCGGTAATGCCGAGCAAGGCGCAAATTTCTTTGCTTTCAACGCCGTCCACCTCGCGCAGGTTGAAAACGGCGGCGACGTTCCCCGGCAGCTTGGACGAGCAATCGTGGAAGGTTTTCCAAAACACCTCGTTGTCCAGGCTCGCGCCCGGGTTTAGCCATTCCCGCGGCCCCAACTCGTGGATCCAGCCGTCCTTGAACGTGCCTTCGGGAATGAACCGGTCACTTTCCTCGTGGGAGTAAAACTCCAAATCCGTGAAAGAGGTCTCGCGACTGGCCTTGCGATAGTGGTCGCAAATCTTGTTCTTCAGGATTCCGATCAACCAGCTCTTCTCGGCGCCGCGGCCCTGAAAACTTTTCCCTCCCTTCAACGCCGCGAGAAACGTCTCCTGCACGGCATCCTCGGCCCGCGCCGGGTCGCGCAGCCGCGCCAGCGCGTATTTGAAGAGATAATCCCCGTGCTCCTCCACCCAGCGCTCCGGGTCGGACAGTTTGCCGGGGGCGCCCGAGGACGTCGCGCCCGCCGCCAGCGGCTGGCCCGCAACCAAATGACCTTCTGTATTCATACGCATTTTCGCCCGATTTTCCGCCGCCCGCGTGACCGCCGGCGAGTGGCTGCCCTTTGGTCGTTTGACAACGCGGGTCCTTACAACCGAAATTGAGCCACTATTGTAAGGAACGATTCCGTGCCGCGACCAACTGGCGCATACGATACCAGCAATCGATTGAACCAAATTTGAAACCATGAACTCAATGCTTGAAATCAAACTGCCAGCCGGCCGAGCCGCGGACGTGTCCATGCCCGCGGAACACGAGGAGCTGATGCAACGGCATCTGCGGGAGGAGAATCTGCCCGAGGCGGTGATGCCGGCGATGCCGGTGAGCAAGGTGCTCAAGGGCCAGAAGGCGCTCGTGACCGGCGCGAACTCCGGCATTGGCAAGGCCGTGGCCGTGTCCCTGGCCGAGGCGGGGGCGGATGTGGTGGTGAACTACGTCTCGCGCCCGGAGGCCGCCGAGGAGGTGGTCCATCACATCACCAGCCACGGCGGGCGGGCGCTCGCGCTCCGGGCCAACGTGGCCAAGGAGGACGAGGTGCGGGCCATGTTCGGGCGAATGATCGAGGAGTTCGGCACGATTGACATTCTGGTGAACAACGCCGGTTTGCAGAAGGACGCGCTGATCGACCAGATGACCCTGGCGGACTGGCAGTTCGTGCTCGATGTGAACCTGACCGGCCAGTTCCTGTGCGCGCGCGAGGCGATCCGCGAGTTCAAGCGGCGCGGCATCCGCAAGGAAGTGTCCTGCGCCGCCGGGAAGATCATTTGCATGAGCAGCGTCCACGAGGTGATTCCCTGGGCGGGCCACGTGAATTACGCCGCCAGCAAGGGGGGCGTGATGCTGATGATGAAGAGCATCGCGCAGGAGGTGGCCCCGCACCGCATCCGGGTGAACTCGGTGTGCCCGGGGGCGATCCGCACGCCGATCAACATGGAGGCGTGGGGCACGCCCGAGGCGTATCGCGAGCTGATGAGGCTGATCCC
>CAZMLP010000153.1:0-8028 GCA_964566745.1 uncultured Verrucomicrobiota bacterium
GCGCCTTCGCCCGGCCTGAGGCGAAGCCGAAGCGGTCCATCTTGTTTCTCGCGGTGACCGGGGAGGAGCAGGGCTTGCTCGGCGCGAAGTATTACGCGACGCATCCGCTCTATCCCCTCGCCAAAACGCTCGCGAACCTCAACATGGACGGCTTTAACCAATGGGGCCGCACGAAAGATTTGCCGATCATTGGCTACGGGAACTCGACCCTGGATGACATCGTGCGCATCGCGGCGGGCTTGCAGGATCGCGTGGTGATGCCGGAGCCCAGCCCGGAGAAAGGGTATTTCTATCGCTCGGATCACTTCGAGTTCGCCAAGCAGGGTGTGCCCGCGCTGTTCCTCGACAAGGATTGCAACGACTTTATTGGCAAGCCGCCCGGTTACGGAAAACAAAAGCGGGAGGAGTACATCGTACGGGATTACCACAAGGTCTCGGACGAGATCAAACCGGACTGGGATCTCGCCGGCGCCATCGAGGATTTGCAGATCATGTATCAAGTGGGCGCGGATCTCGCCCGGACGGATCACTGGCCGGAATGGAAGCCCGGCACCGAGTTCAAGCAACGCCGCGACGAGATGCTGCGGGGGAAGTAGGCTTCGTCGATGACCTGAGTCTCACGCAGGCCTCACCCAAGACGATCAGGGGCCAACAGCCCGGTTGACCGCCGTCAAAGCAATTTCAACCGGCAAATCGCCCGAATGTCATTGACGGCTCGCGGGAAAGGGAGATTCGTGGCAAAATCGACCGAATCCTCCTGTTTGAAGTTGCCAGAATTTTGCCTTCTTGTTTGATTCTTAAAAACCCCGGGCGTTTTTGGAGAAGCATTCGTTTTGAACAGAGGCGTCGTCACCCGGTGTGCCGATGTTGAATTGAACATCCCATCAGAGACTTATGAACCGAACATCGACGGATTACCGTCTTCATCCCGCAAAAATTGGCCTTTACGCGAGCCTGGTGGCCTCGTTGCTCAACTTGGCCGCTCACGCGCAAACCATTTCCAATCCCAGTTTCGAGACCGACACTTTCACGGTCGCGCCGGGATTCATTAGTGACAACAAGGCCATCACCGGCTGGACAGTGGACAACCCGGCAGGCGCCGGGCTGAGTCCCGCCGCGGGCGACATCACCTTCGCGGACAACGGAGCGATTCCCGACGGGAAGAACGTGGCGTTCATCACCGGCGGCACCACGCTCAGCACGACGATCACCGGACTGACCGCGAGCAAAGTGTACAAATTGACCATGCAGGTCAACGCCACCACGAACCAGGCGCCCGTCCTTCATCTCAGTGTGGACGGAACAGACCTCATGATTTTGAACGTGTACACCGTGGGCGGCACGGCGCCCTACGAGTACATCGCCGCCGAGTTCACGGCGACCGCCAACACGGCGGCCCTGGCGATCCTGAATGACACTTCCAGTGACAATACCCTGTTGGTGGACAACCTCACCATTGCGGAGAGCAACAATCGCTGGAAAGTGGACGCCTGGAGCGATGATTCCACCTCGGGGGTGGACAGCCAGTATTTCTATACCCATGCCTACAGTTTTAACACCACCGCCAACACGACCATCAACGGCGTGCTTTTCAAGGGTGTGGCCGGAGCCAATCCGGCGATCTCCAACGTCTTCACGGTGGCGCACGTCGGCAGCACGTATGGCGGGGATGACAACACCATCACGACCGCCGGGGGAGGGAGCGCCTCTCTGGCGAGGGATTTCATTTACTCCGGCGCCAATGTGAATTCGGGCGAATATGAAAGCATCACGATCCGGGGGTTGACCCCGGGAACGGAATATGTGGCGACCATTTACTCGGTCGGCTGGGACGAGCCAACCGCGACGCTTCGCTGGGTGACTCTGCTCTCCGAGAATGACCGGTTGACGGTGAACCAGGACCAGTTTGGCAACAATTACGGCATACGCGTCTCATATCGTTACACGGCCGGCACCAACGGGACGGCGGTGTTGAACGTCGCGCCGGTCAATCCGGTGAACGTGAGCATGCATTTCTATGGCTTCAGCAATCGCGAGGCGGTGAGCCGGAACGTCAAGCCGAGCATCGCCATCCAGCCGGCGGGCAGCACGGTTTCGGCCGGAGTCGCCGCGGATTTCACGGTCAGTGCCTCGGGCATCCCGGCGCCAACCTACCAATGGCGCTTCAACGGGGTGAACATCCCGGGCGCGACCAGCGCCACCAACAGCATTGCCTCGGTCACGGCCCAAAATGCCGGCCTCTATGATGTGGTGGTCGCGAACTCGGTTGGCTTCGTCACCAGCGTGGTTGCGCGATTGGTGGTGGGTCTCCCGATGACAAACCCGAGCTTCGAGACCGACCTGTTCCAAGCGTGGCCGGGCTACATTGCCGACAACAATCCTGGCAGCGCCAACGCGCCGGGCGGGCCCAACGTTCCCATCACGGGCTGGACAAGCAGCGACGAGACTCGCAGCGGTCTCAACCCGATCTCCGATGGCGAGTCGCCCTTTGCGGACAACGGCGCGATTCCCAATGGCAAACAGGTGGCTTTCTTGCAAGCGATCGGCGCGACCACCTCGCTCAGCCAAACGGTGACCGGCCTTACGGCTGGCTCGCGTTACTATTTCCACTATTACGAAAACGCGCGCGGCGGTGGCAATCCGACCCTGGCGGTGGATCTTGGCGGCGCCACGGCCATTCCTGCGCATGTCCTCTCGCCAGACGGATACAAGGAGGCATTCAGTGATGTCTTCACGGCGACCTCGACCTCGCTGGACATCGCGTTCAACGCCAGCAGCACCGGGCCCGACACCACGGCGCTGATCGACAACGTCGCCATTGTTTCCGCCAATGGCCTGGCCCCGTTCACCACTCGCGACCCGGCGCCCGCCGCCGGGTATCAGGGCGACTCGGCGACATTCACCGCCCAGGTCGTTGGCGACCTGCCATTGAATTATCAATGGCTCAAGGATGGCAGCCCGATAACCGGGGCCACCAACGCCAGCCTCACGTTGACCAACATTCAAAAGACCGCCGAGGGTGATTATTCGCTCGTGGCCTCGAACAGCGTCGGCTCCGCCTCTTCCGGCGCCGCCCACCTTACCGTGAACCTGCCGTTCCCCGGCCTGTATAACACTGGCGTGGATGACAATCGCGTGGCCCTGGCGGACAACGAGACCGACCCGCATTACCAGTTGATTGTGAATCCGGACTTGCCGGACTCGACCGCCGCCATCGTCGAGGACTCGACTGTCTTCCCCATCGTGGCTGGTCCGTGGCTGGCGAACACCAGCGGTTCCAAGTGGATTGGATCGCAGTTCAACACTTCCGGCAGCGCGCCCGGGTTGTACACCTATCGAATCGTCTTCAACCTCACCGGTTATGACCCTAAAACGGCGGTCATCCAGGGACGCTGGGCCACGGATAACGTTGGCCACGACATCTTGATCAACGGTGCCTCGACTCGGAATATCGAAAGCCCGGACTTTACGGCGTTCACGCCCTTCGCCATTTACGGCACGAACACCTATGGCACCAATAATGTCACCCTCGTGGCGGGCACCAATACCCTCGACTTCATCGTTGAGAACCTGGGCCCTGCCGTCGGTTACACGGGGTTGAGGCTGGAAATTCTGAAGAGCAACGCGTTGCTCACTGGCGGCGGCGATCAGGGCGCAGTGCTGAAGATTGCCCGCGACGGCGACTCGGTGACCATTACCTGGACCGGGGCCAGCGCCGGGCAGAAGCTCCAGTCGGCATCATCCGTCACGGGCCCCTGGACGGATGTGGCCAACGCCAGCAGCCCGTTCACCACCACCGCGACTGGAACAAGCATGTTCTTCCGCGTGCATTGACGTTCAGGACATAGTTTCGCGCAACCGGGGGCGGGCAACCGCTCCCGGTTTTATTTTTGGGCGCCGCGCCGGCTCGCAAAGTGGCGGCTCGCAAAGGCGAGCAAACCAGCGTATTTATGGCCTGGGTCGATATAATTCCCGATCACATAAAATGCGAAGTAGTAGGCGCGGCAAAACGCCCACACCGTCAAGCCGAGCAACGTTGCCGCGCGCAGGGTGGGGGTCTCCGCAAGCAGCAGGCCCGCCGTGATGCCGCCCAGCACCAGAAACAGCCCCGCCTTGAGCCAGAGAATTCGCGGACTTTTGATGTCGCGCATGTTGATTGGACAGGATGCGGGGGGCGTCCGTCACGCCGCTCCAATCGTCTTCAGGAAAGCCATACTCTCACCGCAAGTTCCCCGAGGCACGCGAGGGCGAGCAATGTCACCGTCAAACACAGCCAGCGTGTCCCGGTTCGATGGAGGACGAAATAGCCGGCTGACACGACGGCGTGCCCGGCAAAAAATTTCAATGAATTCCAAAAGAGGCGGTGATAATCGGGCGACGCGGCTTGCGAAAGAAAACCGGCCAGAAACCCGGTCGCCAGCGCCAGGATTAACCAGACAATTTGAAGTATGGCCCGCCAGGTCATTACGAAAGCAATCGTCCTCCGCCATTCAATGAAAGAGGGCCAGTTGCAATTGCTCCTGCATGCCGAGGGCGCGGGCGTCGTGGCCGCGCTCCCGGAGTGTCTGGGCGAACTCCGCCGCGAACCCGTGCAGCGTGCAGACGAGGCGCGGTTGCACCCGCTCCACGAGTTCCAACAACTCGCCAAAATCCGCGTGGTCACTGAGCGGGAATGCCGCGTCCACGCCGTAACGATACTTGGTCGAGGAATCCATCGCCCAGCCAGTCACCATCGCCACACGCGCCCGGCCCTGCTCGCGCAATTCGGCGAGCACGGGGCTGCCTGGCGGGCAGATCACGACCTTGCCGGCCGCCTGCGCGACATCGAGTTCCGTGTGCTCGGGAAAAATCTGGCCCAGTTCCGCGCAGACACGGGTCAGCTTGCGCGCCTGGTCCTGCAACATCACCGGCAGCCCGGCGCGGCCCAGTCCGAGCAGAAGTTCCTGGCTTTTGCCCAGCGAGTAAGCCAGCAGCACCGCCGTGCCGCCCCCGGCCATTGCCCCGGTGCAGAATTGAATGATGCCCGCCCAAATTTCCTCGACGGGCGGAAAAATGTAACGAGGCAATCCGAACGTGGTCTCCATTACCAATATGTCCGCGCGACACGGCTCGCATATTTCCGCCGCCAGGCCATTCTTCAATTTGAAATCGCCCGTGTAGAGCAGCGACCCGCCCTCCGCCTCCACGTGCGCCATCGCGCTGCCGTAAATGTGGCCCGCGCCGCGCAGCGCCAGGCGGTACCCGGCGCCAGGGCCGCGGAAGGCGCGCGTCTCCCCGAGTGCCAGCTCGTGGGCCTGGCGTTTCCCGCCGAGCCGCGCGGCCATGAGGCGCGCCGTCGCGGGGGTGAGAATTACCTCGCGATGCCGCCCGATATGATCCGAGTGGGCGTGGCTGACGAAGACGCGCTCCCCGCCACTCCGCGACTCGCGGGCATCCAGCCACAAACCGAGCCGCGGAAAAAGAACCGCGCCCCGGGAAAACTGGAAATCGAGATCTGGCACCGGGCTAAATTGGCTGGCGCAAAGGGCGCGGTCAAATTGTCCCACACCCCGGGCGGCGCCCGAGGGTGAAAGCATGGCTTGAACAGGCTTGATTGACCCGGTTTTCGGGTTGAAACCGGGTCGGCCGAAGCAGCCTTACCGCAGAATCCACCACAGTATTCCAATTGCGAGAGGCACGGCCAAAATCAATCCGGCGCAACCCGAGGCATTCGGCGGGCGGGTGAATTTTTCAGGGTGAACCCGGTAAAGCTCGGCGGCGGTCCGCTCCACCTCGTCCTATGCCTCTTTCAATCCAATTCCCGGATTTGCCTCGCGGTACAGCCTGATCGCCGCGATTTTTTCCCCGGCGTAAATTGCCCGGACAACTTCAGGATTCCCGCTTGCCGGAATGCCGGTGGGCGAGGCGCCACCTCTGAACTGCTCCGGCGCCTGGCGGCGCAACTCTTCCTCAAGCGCCTCGACGGCATCCTTGGCTTGGGACAGGTCCATGCCAGGATAGGCGTCGCGGTAAAGCTTGATCGCCGAAATCTTCTCGCCCGCGTAAATCGCGTTGAGGATTCGTGGGTCGTGGATGGGAGGCATAGCGTGGTCTTCGCCCTTGCCCCCCGAGACCGGCGGCCAGCGTTACTGGCCGCGCACGTTGAGCTGGGCGAAAGGATTGTTGTTGAAGCCGCCGGGTTTGTCAGCCGGTTTCCCGCCCTCGGGAATCACAGGCACCTTGCCCTTCGCTTTGTCGTCCTCGACCGGCTCCTCCACATGGTCATCGTCGTCAAAATGCTCGTCCTCCTTCATGGGAGGCAGGGCGGGACTGCCCTCGCCGCGCGGATTTTTTGCGCGCTTGTTGCGGGGCAACGGGCTGAACATGACGTTGATGCCCTTGCCGATGAGCTTGGGCGGGGCGTCCGGATGACCGTAGGGGCCGGTTTCCTTGATGAAATTGTTCACCACCTGGTAACCGAACTCCTGGTGGGCCATCTCTCGACCGCGAAAACGCAAGGTCACCTTGACCTTCATCTCCTCGCAGAGGAAATCGATCGCGTGCGCCACCTTTACCCCGAAATCGTGGGGGTCAATCGTGGCGCTCAACTGGATTTCCTTCACCTTGTTGGCGTGCTGGTGCTTCTTGGATTCCTTGTCCTTCTTGGACTGCTCGTACCGGAACTTGCCAAAATCCACCACGCGGCACACCGGGGGAGTCGCGTTGGGGGCGATTTCGACGAGGTCCATCTGATTGGCGCGGGCCAGGTTTATGGCCTCGCTCAGGGCCAGAATCCCGAGTTGCTGGCCGGTGGGGCCAATAACCCTCACTTCGCGGGCACGGATTTTCCCATTTACCCGGACGAAGGAATCAGAAGATTGACGAGGAGAGAAAGGGCGACTCAAGACGCCCTCGACGGTTGAAGCTTATTCATGCATTAAGCAGCTGGCAGTACTCATCTATGGCCCAAAACTACCGTCATTCCGGGTGGAAGGCAAGTCCAAAGATATTTTTGAACCGGGCCCGCGGGGACCGATAACATCACGCCGGCTGGCGAGGTTCGAAGGCTTGCTTCGGCTTGATGCGCGCGAAAATCGGCCGGCACCGGTGGACCAAGAATTGGCCTCGCCCAGACCTCCGTGTGGAACCTTTGAGGAAAATTCCCGGTCGAATGACAAAAACTTTAACCTGTGTCCTTGGGAGAAACGGTCACCCGTGCGCGTGAACATTCACCGGCGCGGGCTTGAATTGGGTTGAATCGCCTGGAATTTCGGGGGTTTCCGGCCGGAGATCTTGGGCCACGGCCTGCGCCTCGTTGCGCGCGATTTCTTCCGCCGAAGGACGCGGACCATCCACCGGCCGTTTCCCGAAAAGCCTGATGCGAATTTGTTCCAGCTTCCAATTGATGAATTCGCGCCGTTCCGAATCGCTGGCCGATTCTTTGGCCTCCCGGGCTTTGCGCTCCACCCCGGCCTTCTCCTCGACCAGGCGCAGCCGCCGCTCGTTCTGCTCCGCCTTGCGGACCTTGAGCATGTCCGCCGCGAACTCCCGCAAGCGTTCCCATTGCTTCTCCTCGTCCAAGGAAGCGAACTTCTGCGCGGCCACGGCGTAGCGGGCGGTCAGCCAGACCATCAGCTTCTCGCTCAACGGGGTTTGGTCGGATGCTTCGGACTCTTGCCAGTCCTTGATCTCCTCCCCGAGACGCTGGGCCAGTTCCATCGCCTCGCCGTGGGCAACCCAGTCGGCGTAGGCACCCTGTCGCCAGGTGCTCAGGTTCTGGGCGCTGACCGGTTTGCCGCCGAACTCGGCGGCAATGATTTGTTGGACCTCGGGCAGGGCGTTGAGCCAGTGGAGCAAAGGCTCGCCGCCCTCGCCCTCGGAGAGGCGTTGGTTGAGTTCTTCGCGGATGGCGCGGGGCAGCCGGCCAATTTTACCGATGCGTGGATTCATAGGGATGAGTTTGTGAACAGGAGCCAGCAGAGGGAGCGGAGTGCATCCGTGGTCGTCCTGCGTTGCTTTGGCGTTTGGCCATTCAACGGAGCAGCTTAT
>CAZMLP010000154.1:0-5359 GCA_964566745.1 uncultured Verrucomicrobiota bacterium
GAAGAACGGCTTGTCCGCCGGACGCTCGCGCAGAAATCTCACCGCCGCGTCAGCAAATAACTCGCTCGAAAAGCCGTTGGTCACATGCTCGGCGGTTTTTGGATATGCGCCGGCCGGGTCAAAATCATAGACCGGCACCTGGTCATGCTTCGCCATCCCGCCGAAAAAGATGGGTCCGCCCGTGGAAAAAGCCCGTTGGAACGCCGCGCGGTCATTGTGCCACTTGCCGATGGCAGCGGTCTCGTAGCCCGCCTTTTGGAAAATCTCCGGCAGCAAGGGCAACTCCGGCGGAATGGTTGTGCCCGTGTAGGTCGTCGTGGCGTGAAACAACGAGTGGCCGGTCATGATCATCGCCCGGCTGGGGGCGCAGATCGCCCCCTGGCCGCCGCCCATGATGAAAGCGTGGTCGAACGCCCGCCCGCGCGCCACCAAACGGTCCAGATTGGGCGTTTGGATCGTGGAATTTCCCAGGGCGTGAATGGTGTCGAACCGCTGGTCGTCACTCAACAGAAAGAGGATGTTGGGGCGGGCGGCGGCGGCAAAACCACTCAAAGGCAAGCCAATCAGCACCAACGCGCGGCAAATCCAGAGTCTTGCGGGGGCAAAAAAGCGCTTCCGCCAGCCGACGGAAATGGATGGAGCGCCTGTTGCCACAGTCATGTCGCGCGGAATGTGACACGAAGACCGTGGCTTGGTCAAAGATTCGTGTGGCGGGGTGGCACAGGAATGGCTATTAAAGGCTAAAACCAGTCCCAAACCGTATATGGAGCGAGTCAAACGAGAAACGTCTTTGGGTCTTGTGCTGGACTGGTGCCAGCGGCAAGGGGCTTCTGATCTGCACGCCCAAGCGGACCGGCCCTATTCCATCCGCGTTCACGGTCGGCTTTCCTGGGCGCCGATCGAGGAATTTCCGCCGCCCACCCACGAGGAGATTTTGGAGCAGGTGCGTGAAAATTTCACGCCTGCCATGGCCGGACGCATTGAGAACGGCCACGAGGCCGATTTGAGCTTTTACTTTGGGGCGCAACGGTACCGGGCCAATTTCAGCAAGCAAAAGGGCCAGCAGTCGTTCTCGTTTCGCATTGTGCCGCAACAGCGGATGAAGCTGGGCGATTTGCAATTGCCCGCCTCCCTGCGCGAGATCATCAACGAGCCGCGCGGGGTTGTGCTTGTCACCGGCCCGACTGGCCAGGGCAAAAGCACCACCCTGCGGGCATTGATCCAGGAGATCAACGAAACGGCGGCCATGAGGATCATCACCATCGAGGACCCGATTGAATACGTCTTCGAGGAATGCCGCTCACAATTTGAGCAGCGGGAGGTCGGCATCGACACCGCGTCGTTTGCCGACGGCATTCGCAACGCCATGCGGCAAGATCCCAATGTCATTTTCATCGGTGAAATCCGCGACCGCGAGAGCATTTTCGCCGCGATGCAAGCCGCCGAGACCGGGCACTTGGTGCTCACCACGCTTCACGCGGACTCCGTGGCGCAGGCGATTGGCCGCATCCGGGAGTATTACCCGAGCACGGAGCAGGCGAGCATCAGCAACCTGCTGGGACGAAACCTCAACAGCATCGTTTGCCAGCGCCTGATTCCAAATACCAGCGGCACGCGCACGCCCTGCATCGAGTTGTTGCGGCGCGATGCCGGGGTGCAGGAGGCCATTCAGAAAAATGATTTGCACCTGCTCACAGGCATCATCGAGGTGTCAGTCCATCAAGGAATGCACACTTTTGACCAATATTTGATCGAGTTGCTGGCGGCTGGAATTGTGTCCGAGGAGACCGCCAAACACTACGCCGTCAATAAACATCACCTTGACCTGCTGTTGCGGGGCATTGTGACCAACACGGGAATCCTCAAGCCGGATCGCGAACCATGATGACTCTGCTGCGGCTTCTTCTTGGGGCCACATTTATTTATCTGCTGGCCACCGGCCGGCACAACGCCCTGGCCAATCCGATGAAGGGCGACCTCCAGGCGGCATTCGATCTGGCGGTCGCGGCCATCGTTGCCTTGCTCAATGCGGCCGTTTGGGCGCCGGTGCTGGGAGACTGGGTCAGCCGGCCCGTGACCGGCGCCATCACGGACAGCACCTATTACAAGGCCAAGAACCGGGTCATGCTCCTCGCCCGCGGTTGCGAGGCGCGGAAATGGCGGCGGTTGACGCTGTTTTTTTGTTTTATTGTGGGGATTCGCCGTCCTTGGATGCCCGAGGCTTTCGCCGTGGGATTTCGAAACGCGAAACCGGGTTCCTGGCTGGAGAAGGTCTTCGCGCGGGAGGTGTATCGTTTTGACAATGCGAAGACTGCCGTGGCCGCATACCAGGCACTCCAAAGGCATGGCATGGATCCCGGGCCTCACCGCCGTCCGGAGGTGACATTGATGTTGCGGGCCATGGAGCGCGTGGCCAAGGCCGAGGCCGCGCCATTACCCATTCCGGTCGCCGCTCCCGCGCCAAAGCCCAAACGCAACCCGCGCATCAAGCTCTTTGATGGCGCCCCGGCCCCCGCGGAGCCAGCCGCCCCTGAAACGAGCCAGGAGGATTCCGCGTTGCCGGCGCCAGAGCCTCCCGCCAGGTCCCCTGAACCGCCGCACGATTCCGGCCCCACCACCTTGCTGCCATGTGTTATACCATCCGAAGGGTGATCATCTCGTCGGGCGCGGCGATCTCGCTGGCCTGCACTTTATATCTGGCCTGGTTTATTTCCCAACAGCGTTTTTTATGGCTGCCTTTGGTGGAATGGGTTGACGCCCAGCGCCATCCGGAAGCCCCGAGGGTCACTACCGTTATTTCCCAAGTGCAGGGCAAGGCCACTTGGGTTCAGGATGGCTCCACGTTTGTGGTGCATGGGGACGGCACGCGCGTTTACACCTTTCGATTGACCGGCCTCGAGGTTCCCAGCCCGAATGACCTGGCCGATCCAGTGGCCCGCAAGCAAGGCCAGCTCAGCAAGGCATACCTGGCCAACTTGATCTCCAACCGGAACGTGCGGGTGGATGTCACCTTTATGGGGCGCGACCGATCCGGCTTGGGCATCTTGCACGCGAATGACGCCAATGTGAACGTGGCGGTGGTCGAGGCGGGCATGGCCAAGGTCAACCCGCAGTTCATCAAGGGCATGTCCTGGCGCGACCAAAAGGCGTTACTGGACGCCCAAGAGTCCGCCCAATCCCGCAAACGGGGCCTTTGGGCGGAGAAATAGACATTTCGTTGGGTTCAATCCATGCGCGATTTCCATCGAGTTGACAAAAGACTTTGAATTCTGTATCTTCTGTTTAGACAGAAATTATGGAATTCTTCATTTATCAGCGAGGAGGGGGCAACCGGGTTGGCCCGGCCGGTTCTTGTGCGGGCAAGACACGGGGACCCTTCAATTCGGTTGACTGGATTCCGCTTCTGGCGCTTCCGTTTGGCGCGATCCTCATTCAAAATAGCCTGTCCGCCTGGGTGTTCATGTGGCTGCTGGCTTCCACCGTTTATTTCGGGTGCAAATGGCTCACACTTCGACGCGCCGCAATGGCAACGGGCATTTGTGACACCGTTGCCTATCTGTTCGCATGGACCGGAATGGATGCTGACGGTTTTTTGAGGAGCAGGACGGGCGAGATTCCAAAGCGCGGGGAATGGCTGGCCGCTTGTGCCAAGACGGTAGCAGGGGGAGTATTGTTTTGGTTTGCGGCAAGCGAGGCTTTGGTTCTTCCGCCGCCCGTTACTGGCTGGCTGGGAATGACGGGCATTGTGCTATTCCTTCATTTCGGACTTTTTCATTTGCTTTCCCTTGCCTGGCGCGCTGCCGGCCGCCAAGCGGAGCCGTTGATGCGCGCTCCATTGCTCG
This sequence comes from uncultured Verrucomicrobiota bacterium, assembly GCA_964566745.1. GTDB lineage: Bacteria > Verrucomicrobiota > Verrucomicrobiia > Limisphaerales > CAZMLP01 > CAZMLP01. The sequence goes on from CAZMLP010000154.1 coordinate 3,843, forward strand.
CCAAGTCGTTGGCCGACTTTTGGGGAGGTCGCTGGAACACCGCGTTTCATCAACTGGCCGCGACGCTTGTCTTTCGGAAGCTAGCGCGTCCGCTCGGTGTGGCCCGGGCGACAATGGCGGTTTTCCTCGTCTCAGGATTGGTTCACGATTTGGTTATTTCGTTGCCGGCGCGCGGCGGTTATGGCAGGCCCACCGCTTATTTTTTGGCGCAGGGCGTGGCGATTTTATTCGAGCGGAGCGGAACGGGCCGAAGTCTCGGTTTGGGCAGAGGCTGGCGCGGCCGAATCTATGCGCTGACCGTGGCTGCGCTCCCGGCGCCTTGGCTGTTTCACGCTCCCTTTATCAACAATGTCATGCTCCCGATGGTGCGTGCCATGGGGAATTGAGAAAGCAAACCATGAACACAGCCTTGGTCTTGAAGCTCGCGGCACTGGCGCACTTGGGGTTGATCTGTGCCGGGATAATGATGCCCAGGGTGGTCGGTCTGGCCCAACATTTGCGGGGGCTTCCCAAGATTGTGCGCCAACTCTTTTGGGTTTATTACACGTTTATTGGTCTTTGCTTGATTAGCTTTGGCGTGGGCACGTTCGTGTTGGCAGAGGAACTGGCCTCTGGCACGGTGCTGGCACGGGCCGTCTGCGGTTTCATGGCTTTGTTTTGGACCTTGCGCCTCCTCGTGGGCACATTTGTCTTCGATTTGCGCCCATATCTGACGGATTCATGGCGGAGAATCGGCTTGTTTGCGGCCAATCTCGCGTTTGCCGTGCTGCCGGTCATTTACGGCTGGGTGGCTCTGAAGTGAGCGGATGGCCGCCGCCGCGATGGCAGGCGATGACTTCGGGTGACACCCCTCTTAATTTTCCGTAACACCTTGGGTGCGGGATTGTCAGATAGCCTGGATTACAACGAGTTTTAACTCGCCAATGCAGGCCCTTTGCCGCACTTTATCCTAAAGCCATGAGTGAACTTCACATCATCGAAACGGCCCTCGACCAGGCGGCGCGTCGGCGTCGTTGGTTGAGGGGGTGGCGTGGCCTTTGGCGCGGTTTGCTCGCGGCCGGCAGTTGCTGGTTGCTCGCCGTGCTGATTTACAAACTTTTGCCGGTGTCGCCCGTCATTTTCTATTACGCGGGCGGGCTCGCGGCGGCTTGCGTGGCGGGTGGTTTTCTTTCCGGTTGGTGGCGCGCCAACACACTGCCCGAGACGGCCCGCTGGCTCGATTCCCAAAAGCGCCTGGAGGAGCGCCTCAGCACGGCGCTCGAGGTCGCCAAACAAGAGAAGGCGTCCAATTGGCGCGACCTGATCATTCGCGACGCCGCCCGGCACGCCGAAGGCTTGGATGTGCGCGGGCTGCTGCCGTATCGCCTGCCGGGGATCAGCCGCTGGGCATTGCTGATGTTGTTGCTGGCAGCCGGGCTGGGCTTCGTGCCGGAATATCGGTCCAAGGAGTTTTTGGAGAAGAAAAAAGACGCGCAGAATATCAAGGAGACCGGCCGACAGATGGCCGAGTTGGTCCG
>CAZMLP010000155.1:0-3260 GCA_964566745.1 uncultured Verrucomicrobiota bacterium
GGAAACCGGGGCCGATTTGCCGGTGAGCCCGGCGGAATCGGTGGCAAAAGCGTAGATGTCAAACGAGCCCTTGCTCGTGACAGGGCAGTCGAATGTGAACGGCGCGGTGGAGCTTTCCCCAATCTTCGTCTCGCCGGTGTAATACTGGACTTTGACGATGGCACCGTTGGTCGATTGGGCGCTCACACCGAGCCGGACAATGGCAGGAGCGTAGTACAGGGAACCAGGGGCCGGGGTGATCAGGGCGACCTGCGGCGGCATCGCCAGGGTGTTGATCCACGCGGTAAGTGCGGCCACCGCGTCCTGGTCCACGACGCTCTTCGCCAGCGGCGGCATCTTGAAAGAATCGCTCGCGGTACTGATTCGCTTGAGCATGATGGACCGGGCGGGATCGCGCGGGGCGATGTTTTGCGCGCCAGTGATGCCGAGGTTGTCGATCACGTCGCCGCCCACAATGTTCGCCAAGCCGAGCGGCGTCTCGATCCGGGCGTCCCAGTTGGCGCGCGCGCCGCCGGGCCGGTGGCAATGGGAGCAATTGGCGTCCAGGTAAGACCGGACGCGAAACTCGAGATCGCTCGCCTGGTTCGTCACCGTGACCAGTTTCAACAGCGAGGAGATGGTCGTCTCGTCCACCGGCGGGTTAAAATAACCTGCATGATTCCAGGCGCGGAGCTGGTTGTCCGTCACGCCCGTCGAGGGGAAGAGATTGTCCCGGTTGCTTTGCCGGGTCTTTACGCCGAGAACGCCACCCGCCGCGCGAGTGTGGCAGGAGAGGCAATCTTGCCGGCTGGGGAAATACCAGGTCTGGGTGCGGCTTTCGCGGAAGTGAAAAGCGGCCGTCGCCGTCGTCACGGTGGTGTGGGCGGTGAGCGCCACGCCAAAATAAACCGTCGCGGGCAGAGCCAGGGTCTTGGTGGCGTTCAAACTCCAATGATCGCCGTCGCTGCTACTGTAAGCGTTCCAAACATTCCCCTCGCGTTTCAAGCGCAGCCAGGCGTTGGGATAATTGACGAGCGGGTTAGGCGCGGGAGGATAAATGGCGGCGGCGGCGCCGCCCACCGTGTCGCGAGTTTGAAACTCATACCCGCCATTGTTGTTGTTGCGGGCGGCGTTGCTCGCGAAAACAAGGGCGAAGATATGCCGCGCGTTGGCATTGAGCGAGTCGCGCACCATTAACCCGGCCTTGGTGTAAAGATCGGCCTGCGTCACGCTGCTGATGCGGACGGACACGTCGAAATCGCCGGTGCGTTGCTCGTAGGCATAGCGAAACTGGTCGCTGGTTCCCCAAATATCCGCGCCACCGGCGGTCAATTCATAGCCATCGGAAAGAATCTTCGTCGATCCCGCCGCTGGATTGCCGATGTCCGCGCTGGTGAGCGAGCCGACTTGTTTCGGTAGCGCGATGGGAATTTCCTCGGTCAGCGCGCCGTTCACAATGTCCGCGTCGGAGTTGTCCGGACGCCATTTGTAACTGGCGCCGTACACATAGCCGTTGGTGTCGCGCACGAGGACACGAGTTTCCAGGCGGCGGCGAATGTCGGCGTTGGTGCTGTTGGTTGGCAGCTCGAAATTCTTCACCCACACCGAACCTGCCGGAAAGGTCCACTCGCCATTGGTTTGGAAACCAATCTTTTGGCCGTCAGGAATCGCCAGCCAGCGACTCTTGTGCGCGCCATCGGACCAAAGCGGGGAATTGACATCGTACGGCACGAAGCCCGTCACTGGCTGGAGTGTGGCAAGATCGGAGAACACGCCGGTTTCCGAAAGCAGTTTCGGCATCTGCGGCGCGGGAGCGCCACCGCGTTGCAGCTTATAGATGTGTCCGCCCAAACTGCTCAACTGGCACATGTAGAGCTCGTTACTCTGGTCATAACCGAAAGAGGAAAGACCGACATAATCGTTGCCAGAGTTTGGCCCGGTGCCGCGCGGCAAATTGCAAAGGAATTGCTTGGTGGGGGGAACGGTGGACTCGTCCAGCAGCCAGATCGCGTTGACGATGTTATCCCCAAATATGTATTTGCCGCCTAGGTCCGCCGCGAATTCCTGCCCGCGATACACGTAACCCCCGATGATCGCCGAGCCCTCCGAGTGGGAGTAATAGAGCGCTGGCGGGCGGTCGATCCCGATGTAGGGTGGCGTCAGGTGCAGGTTCTGCCCTTCGATGCGGTTCCATTGGAAGTTCAGCCCGAACGGGTCATTCGGCTGGATGATGTCCAGTTCCTCATAGGTGCCCTCGCCCACGTCTCCGATGAAGATGCGGCCGGTCGGCGGGTCGATGGTCATCCGGTGCGGGCTACGCAAGCCGAGCGCCCAAAACTCTTCCAGCACTCCGGCCTGGCCGACAAATGGATTGTCGTTTGGAATATAGTAGTTCTTGGTGATGCTTCCGGCTGGTTGGGGCTGTTTAGGAATCGGATGGCTGATGCTTCCCCCGCGCTGATCCACATCGATGCGCAGAACAGAGGAGTGCAGGCTGTAATTAATGCGCTGGTCGTTCTCGCCGTGAGCGTCATCGCCGTCGGTCAAGTAGAGAAAGCCGTCCTTGGGATGGAAAAACATGCCGCCGCCATTGTGCCAGACGGTGCGGGAAATCTGGTCGATGAAGATCGTCGCGGAGGCGGGATCAATCACGCCGTTCGCGCCCACCGTGTAACGCTCCAGACGGTCGTGGTTTGGTGTCTCGGTGGGCGGGCGCTGGTTGGCATTTCCGAGGACCGTGCCCGGCGTCACGTACGTGTAATAGATGAAGATGTAACGGTTGGTCACGAAGCCCGGGTGAAACGCGATTCCCATCAACCCGGAGTCATCCCAACCCTGGGTTTGGCGCGAGATGTCGAGCATCAGGGTTTTCGCCGAGGCGTTGCGGTCGTTGGCGAACTGGTAGATGCGTCCCTCGCGCTCCCACACCACGAGGGACGCCGACCAGTTGCCGGAGAAGGCGGGGGCGGCGGGCGGCAGCTTGTTCGCGTTGAAAGCTGGGAACGCTGGGCGCTCATTCAGGCCGTACGGTTGGGCAGCTTGCAAGGAGAGGCTGAGAAACCAGCCAAAAAGCCGGGTGCAGATCGATTTCATAACCTCGACTTTTAGCATATCTCGCGCCCTTGCCGCCCGGTGGAGGCAAAGTTACTGAATTGTAAGAATTGGCAAAAAGACGACAGGGGCACGCGTTTCGTGCCTTGAATCCCTTTGGGTCACATTCCCCGAAGCTTGCTTCGGCTTTGGGCTGGGTGGGAAAGTGAGGGATGGAAAGTCACTATGTG
>CAZMLP010000156.1:0-2945 GCA_964566745.1 uncultured Verrucomicrobiota bacterium
CAAGAGATTCGCCAAGAACGCGATCCCAAAGAGGCATACTTCAACCGATTGGTCGTATCGCGCAAGTTGCAAAACGATCCCGGGGGCGGTCGGAAGACACTGGGGGTTGAAGCGGCGAAAAAGTATCGCCGCATTGCTTCGCTATGTTTCGAGGATGTCCAAGTGCTGGAGAAACGCCTCGAAACTTGGCTTGATCGGAAAGTGGCAACGTCGTGGCAGGAGGCACATGACAGCCTGCGCGCTGCGCGAGGATAGCCGCAAATGGCCTTCCTTTCGCCCATCCTAAAACCGGAATACCTCTTCCGCCCCGGGCAATTGCTACGCCGCCTGGCCCGGCGTGGCGCCCGCCCCGAGTTCGCGGAAATCACCACGCCCTGGGGGTTGCCCATGCGCGTGCGACCGCGCGAGGCCATCGGCCATTCGCTCTGGCACTTGGGCGTGCTCGACCTACCGGTCACCGAGGTGATTTGGCGCCTCGCGGAACCCGGCGAGACACTGGTCGATGTCGGCGCGAACATCGGTTACGTCACCGGTTTGATGGCCACCCGCGCGGGCACGCGCGGCGAGGTCTGGGCCTTCGAGCCGTGCCCCGAAATCCACGAGGAACTCGCGGCGCACGTGACTCGTTGGCGAACCTCGGGCCGATCCCTTGCCAACCTCCATCTGCACGCCGTCGCGTTGAGTGACCACGCCGGAACGGCTTGCCTGTTCCAGCCGTCCGAGTTCGCGACCAATCGCGGCACCGCGTCACTCGAGGCTGGTCCAGCCAATGCGGCGCCCGCGCTCGGCGTCAGTGTGGCGTTGAATGCCTATGATGCCGTCATTCCGGGGAAAACTCGCGTCGATGTCTTGAAAATTGATGTCGAGGGCCACGAGTTGAGCGTGTTCAAAGGCGCCAGCCGCGCGCTGGGTGAAGGCCGCGTGCGCGACATCGTTTTCGAGGAGCATCGCGGTTACCCGTCCGCAACGAGCAGCTTCTTGGAATCGTTTGGTTACACGATCTGGAGGATCGATCGCGCGTTCCTGGGACCGCTGCTTTTGCCGCCCGACTCGGCTGCTCCGAACTCCGACTGGCTGCCGCCCAACTTCCTCGCCTCGCGGCATCCTGACCGCGCCCGCCGCCTTTGCTCTCCACGCGGCTGGCGGGTTTTATAGAGCGGTTCAAGAAAAACTGTGGCTTCTCGTGGTAGGGACCTCGCGCTGCGAGGTCCGCAATTGTATTGGAAAGGCGAGGTTGAACAGACAGCGCAACGCGCCGTTCCCACCATTGTGTGTCTACAATATTTCTGGAATTGCCCTAGTCCTCGTTTCAAGCGAATTTTCGGACGACTCGGCCGGGGCCTCTCCCCGGCGAGAATCGTAATATTTCAGGACGCGTCAACCGTGTTTGGTGCGTGGGGCGAGGCTACGACCGGGCCGCGCCTTGAAATTTTCTTTCAAGGGGCGCCAGCGAATTCGATGTTTCGCGGAACATCGCTCTTAACAATCTTTGCGGGTCACTTAACCGCCGCCGGCGGGCCTTTGGGCGGGCTGTAGGTGAACGGAAGCTTGTCCGGCGTGACGCGGACTTCAGAGGTGAACTTGAACGGCGCCGGGCCGCCCGAGGGGAACGTCAACTCGACGAAAAACGCGGTCCAGCCTGTTGTCGGCGCGGGGACCTTTGCGACGTACACGCCCGCACCCTGCTCCTCCAGCGGCGTGCTTTTCCAGACCGCGCCCAGTGTCTCCAGCCGGAAATCGCGCGCGTTGGGGTTCGTCGCCTGCCAGAGTTTCACCTCGCTCGGCTTGCCGCTCGTCACGACGCGCAACGAGCCGTCGCTCTCCACCCCCCACGAGTATTCCGGGAGTGATGATTTGGCGAGTACCGCGTTGTAAAAGGCGAGCAGCGAGAGCCACGCGTCCGAGCCGCGCAACGAGTGGTCGGCGTTCGGCACGTAGCGAATGTATTTCGGGCCGGACAAATCCTTGAAATAAAACTGCGACGAGTCAGGCAGGAAAAACTGGTCGCCCGACGCGTTGATCATGTACTTCGGCATCGTGAGCCGGTCGCGGTACTCATACGGCTCCTCGATTTTCATCAACGCGCGGTATTGCGGAGTGCCCTGCCATTCCATGATGCGCATTGCCACATAGTCACCCACCGCCGGAGCCCAAAAGCCATAGGCTTCGAAATGGTGTTTGAACGACGGCTCGATGTTCAGCATGTCGATCACAATCGGCACGATCGCCACCACCCGCTTGTCCACAGCGGCCGTGGTCCAGGTGGTCCAGCCGCGCTTCGAGCCGCCCGCGACCACAAAGCCGTCCACCCTCACGTTCCCGCCCAGCGAGCTGCCGCAGAAGCTTTGCACCGTGTCCATTGCGCGCACCGCCGCCTTCGTCATCGGCAGGCGCAATGGCCATTTCGTGTCCCCCGTCCGGAGGAACTTGTCCCACGTGTAGGCAATGATGCCATCCTCGGTGCGCGTCTTGGTTTCCCCCGCGAACAGCAACGGCTCATTCGGCACCATCTTCAATTCGGTGACGATGGACTTCGTGGAAGTGGCGGTCTGAATCAGGTTTGCGTCGGCGCCCTTCGGCGCCCCTTTGCCGTTGCTGCCACCGGTGATGAAAAGCAGCGCCTTGGAGTTCGTGGCCTGGTCCGGCTTGACGATGGTGAGCCAATGCTTCCACAGCACCCGGTCCACCTCGTTCGTGGTGAGCCACGCCTGCGAGGTCATCTCCAAAATGAAGGTGGTCTGGCCTTTACCGGGAACCGTTTTGACGAGGCGGTAGCTGTAATTGGTGTCCGGTGCCGTGACATACCGATCCAGCGCGGTGATTTCCTTCGATGCTCTCGGCACGGCGCCCGCGGGCGCCGAGCGCTCCGCGGCAGCCTGGTGCCGGTCTGAACAACCCAGCCACGGCAGGCCAAGCAAAAACCAAACGCCAAAGAGCCACATTTT
>CAZMLP010000157.1:0-2760 GCA_964566745.1 uncultured Verrucomicrobiota bacterium
ATTTGCGGAAGCGCCCGAAACGGCGCGTCCGGAGATGAATGTGCCCAAACGGCAGGCGCGACATTTACACCAAGCATAAACGCTGCACAAAGTGGTATTGCCGGGATTTGTGAGACGGAAGGCTTCTGATCGATGAGTCGCTGGCATTCTCAAAAACGAGTGGCAGGCGCGATGCTATCTCAAGGTTTGTTAGCCCATTGAGGAATGGTGAGTAGATAGGTTTTGGTTGGTTACCCGCCCTTGTTGATCGCGAGGGCGGGTGATTTTTTGGCCAAAGCTCGTTTTCGCGAGAAAAGCGGAGACGAAGATTGCGCCAGCCGGGGGTGTTTGTTACAGGATTGCGCAGCATGAGCACCCGTTCCGCGCCCAAACCGGATCTTCATAGCGAGGAGTTTCTCCACGAGTTGATGCGCCGCCAATGGCGTCTCTCCATTGCTTGCGCCGCGGCCTTTGTGCTTGGCTTGGTCGGCTTGCCACTCCTCAACTACTTTTTCCCCGAGCTGATGGCGCGAAGAGTTTTTGGTTTCACCCTCACGTGGCTGATCCTCGGCGTGCTGTTTTTCCCCTACGTTTGGATCATCTCCTTTTACTTCATCAAACGCTCGATCGCTTTGGAAGAGAGCGAGGTCAAGGTAGTGACGGGCGCTGTTGGCGCCGGGGGCGACGACCGCGGTCCGGCGGGCCATTAAAAGACACATTCCCCGATCCGCATGAACATCGACCCGTGGATATTGACCTTTAGCGCGATCACCGTGCTGGGAACCATCTGGATGGGATTCCGGTCCGCGCGCAAATCGAAGACGGCCGGCGATTTCTTCGTGGCGGGGCGCTCGGTGAGCGTGGGATGGAACGCCTCGGCGATTTCCGGCGAGTACCTGAGCGCGGCCTCCTTCATGGGCATCGCCGGCATGGTGATGAGCTCGGGCTATGACGCGCTCTGGTATCCAGTTTGTTACGCGTGCGGATACCTTTTCCTGCTGTTGTTCATCGCGGGGCCGCTGCGTCGCTTCGGAGCCTACACGATTCCCGATTTTGCGGAAGGCCGGTTCGATTCACCGCTCTTTCGGAAGATCGCCGTGGTGTTCGTGCTTTGCATAGGCTTCTTTTACACGATGCCGCAGATGAAGGGCGCGGGCACCACCTTGTCCTATATCTTTCAATCGGCTGATTTGCGGGGAGTTGTGCCCGGTTTTCTCTTGGACAAGGACGCAAGCGGCGCGGTGATGAAAGGGTTGCCCTACTGGGCGGGGGTTGTGCTCGTGGGAGCGGTCATCACCCTTAATGTGGCGCTTGGCGGAATGAAGGGGATAACGCTGGTGCAGGCGATTCAATACTGGGCAAAAATGTTCGCTATCTCGGTGCCGATCTTTGTGCTGATGGCCGTTTACGGAAATTATGGAGGCCAATTGGCGGCGAACGGAAGCAGTGGCAGTGCCACTATTGCGCGCAAGCCATTGCCCGCAAAAGCGCCCAAAGACGAACTTTGGCTGAACCCTTACGGTCCGTTTACCACGAAAGCGGCGAAAGCCGCCGCTGCGGCGATGACGAATGGTGTGGCGACGGCGGAAGTGATTTCTTTGCGAGCGGGTCTCGCGCCCGGCGACCGGATGACGGTGGATTTGGATTTTACCAACGCGCTCCAAGCCTACACCGTCTATGGCGACTTGACAGGCCGCCAGCTTTTGCCCCGCGTCAACAGCGTGCCGGAGCGGGTGGACGAATTGCTGAACGGCAAATTGAGCCGGTTGAAACTGGTGAAACCCGCCGCAACTCCCGACAGCGGTGTGAGAGTGCACGGGGACGGCGCATTTACCGCTGGGGAGGTAAAGGAACGGCTGGAAACGATGTTCCGCACCAATGGACTCACCGCCTTGGCGGACGGGAGTAAATATTTTCGCGTGATCAAGTCATCCGACTTGCCCGCGCCTGGCTTGACGAATGAGGCCAAGGCTTGGCTCGCCGCGCATCAAAAGCCTTACTCTCTGGTTTACACTTATTCACTGATCATCGCGCTGGTCTGTGGCACCGCCGGTCTGCCGCATATTTTAGTGAGGTTTTACACCAACCCGGACGGCGGGGCGGCCAAGCGAACCACCATGTGGGTGATGATTCTGATTGGCGTATTCTACCTCTTCCCACCAGTGTTCGGCGCGCTGGGGCGTAATTTTCTCCCCGACTTGTACGCGGCCACTGGCGCCAAGGGGACGGACAAGATCGTCCTCGAGCTGCCATTATTGCTGAACGAGAAATACGCGCCGCTTGGATCGGTGTTGAGCGGCATCACTTGCGCCGGGGCGTTCGCGGCGTTTATGAGCACCTTCAGCGGCTTGCTGGTCTCAATGACCGGAGCGCTGGCCCACGATGTTTACGGGCGAATTTTACGACCGCGTTCCACCGCCGAGGAGCGCATGAAAATGTTCAAGGTTTGCGCGGTAATCATTGGCGCGGTGGCGATCTGGCTGGGCAAGCAGGTCGAGCCGTTGCAGATCAATTTTATGGTAGGGCAGGCGTTCGCCATTGCCGCGGCGAGTTATTTCCCGCTGCTCTTTATGGCGGTGTGGTGGCGCGGCCTGACCATGAAGGGGGCGGCCACCGGCATGCTGTCCGGCGGGTTGTGCGCGGTCTCGGCGATTTCGCTGACGAGCTTTAGCGACTTGGCGGTCGCGCCGGGAAAGGTCCCGGCTTTCTTCGCATTGTTCAAACCGTTCAGCGGATTTTGGGTCGCGCATCCACTGCTGCGCATCTTGTGCGAGCAACCGG
>CAZMLP010000158.1:0-2092 GCA_964566745.1 uncultured Verrucomicrobiota bacterium
CCAGCTCGACGGTGAAGGTCGATTTGTCCGCCGCCACCGGCGGATCGAGCGCGAGCCAGGCGACATTCCCGGTCGCGCCAGCAAAGCGGCGTTTGCCCGGATCGAAACGCAGGTTCACCGTGCTCATCACCAGCGGCCTCTGTTGCGCGTAAATTGTCGCCCAATCACAGCGCGCCGAGACACCGGGATTGGCGGTGGTGAAGCTCACCTCGCGCACTTCCTCCACCCGGGGCAGCTCGTGGCGCGCGAAAAGGTCGAACATCGGCGCCCAGTCCACGCAATCGGCGCCCGGCTCGTCCGAGGCGTCCCACCAATGCCCGGCGCCGGGCTGCTCATGCCACGCGAAATCGTGATGAAACCTGCCCAAGTTTTCGCGCATTGTCCGCGCCTGCGCGACCGGCACATTGTCATCCGCGTCGCCGTGCAATATGTAAATGCCCGCGTGGGTGTAATTGGTGGAAAGCGCCAGGGTGTCGCTTGGGCTCATGGCGCGGTCAAACATGGCGCGGACGGGATTGGAATTCTCCCCGCGACGCGCCCCGGCGTAGGACCAAAAGCTGATCCAACCCGCGCTTGGGCCCAAGGCGGCAAAGCGATCGGGAAAGGTCGCGCCGACCTGCCATGTCCCGTGCCCGCCCATCGAATGACCGGTGAGATAAACCCGGCGGGGATCGGTTTTGAAACGTGCTTGCGCGAGTTCCAGCACCTCAATCGCGTCGCGGCGTCCCCAATCCTCCCAATCAAACCCGTAGGGGCGGCGGTTGGTGGGGGCGACCAGAACGCCCCAATTTTTTGGCGAATACGCGTCCGCCTGGCCGATGGCCTCGACGCTCGCGCCATGCAAGGAAAGGAACATCGCCAGCGGCTCGCGGTTGCGACCAGTGGTGACCGCCGGGCGCACTCCATAATATTGCAGGCTGCCATCGATCTCGCTGAAGAAAGTGGCCTTGAAGGTTTGGCCAGGGGCGCGGAGCCGCAATTGCACGGTGGTCGAGTCCATCGTCACGCGCTTCCCGTTTGCGCGGGCGCGGAGTTCAAGAGTGACGGGAACCTGGTTGGTTGAACTGTGGCCGGGATGCGCGAGGCGAAACGGAACTTTGCGCGTGGCCAGCGGCGGAATGCCTGGCACAGGGCTTTCTTGGGAGCCGCCTTCCTTGGTGGAGGCGCGAATGACCGCGTCCGTGACAAAATTGGTCGTCGCGTTGACCAGAATGACCGCGCCCCAAAGGTCGTTCTTTTCGCCCGCGAGGAGGTCCGGCAACGTGAGATCATTCAGATCAAACGCGATCGGAGACCTGGGTTGCCCCAATTTCGCGCGCAGTTGGCCGCGGCCGGAGAGAAACAGAAACTCATTGGTCCCCGCGCGCAATTGCACCGGCACGCTCACCGTGCCCCAATCGTAATTGTCGCCCACGCGCGGCTCGCCATTCACGTAAACCAGACTGTGGCCGCCGGCATTCAACAGGGCGACTCGCGGCGCGGTTTCGCTTAGCGTGACCCACAAATAACCGCCACGCAGCGAGGCGTTCGTGAAGACGCCGCTGGTGTTGGCGGTCACGCTTTCCCACGCGCGCGTCCGCTCCCCGGTGGCGACTTGGTCGCCCGCGCGCGGAGCGGTCCATTTGCCCGTGACGATGGCGGACTCCACCGGGTCGGTGTGAAAGGCGATCCGACCCGGGCGGCCCACCGAGGGAAGCGCGAGACCCTCGCGCAGGATCAAGTCGTCAGGGGAAGCGGCACTGGCCATCAAGCTGGCCAGGACGCAGACCAAGGAACCGAAAAAGAGACGAGTCATCGCGAAAGAAATACTATCGGGGTTTGGAAAGCCGCGAAATGACGAAATCCGAATGTCGAATCACAAAAGAACCACCCGGCCAAAACCTTCCAATCGCCAGGCGCGAGGCGGGCAGAGACGGAGCAGTCTGGATTTTGAAATGAGAGCAGCTCAAGAAATACTGTGGCCATTCGTTTGGATGGTTTTAGGGAGTATCGAGCGGTCTTTTCGCGGCCAGACTTCGTTTAGGCTCAGTCACCGGCCCCAGCGGGCATGCGTCCTCGCCAAAGCCACGTCAGGCCCCCAAAATCCACCCAA
>CAZMLP010000159.1:0-2822 GCA_964566745.1 uncultured Verrucomicrobiota bacterium
AGGCGGAGGGATTCTCCTCGTTGCCCGCCTTGGTGGACAAGCTCCGGAGCGAGGCAAGGATCAACGGCCTTCATCACAAGGTGATTGATGCGCTCACCACCAACGAGACCTCGTTTTTTCGCGACTACCATCCTTTTGAGGCGCTGCGACGGTCCATTTTGCCGGCCATTCTGGAGCAGCGGGCCAGCGCCCGGCGCCTGACGATCTGGTCGGGCGCGTGCTCGGCGGGCCAGGAGCCTTACACGATTGCGATGCTCCTTCTGGAGCATTTTCCGCAGCTCGCGAGCTGGACGGTCTCCATTGTGGCCACTGATCTTTCCCCCACCATGCTAAAGACCGCTGAACTCGGCTCTTATTCGCAGTTCGAGGTCAACCGCGGGTTGCCGGCCAGCTACCTGGTGAAATATTTCACCAAGCAAGGCGAGCGGTGGCACATCAAGGACGAGGTTAAGAAAATGATCTCTTTTCGTCCCATGAACCTGATCCAGTCATGGCCCGTGATGCCACCGCTGGATTTGGTGTTCTTGCGGAATGTGATGATCTATTTCGATGTGCCGACCAAGAAGGCGATTCTAAAAAAAATCGGCAATTGCCTGCTGCCGCACGGGTGCCTGTTTCTTGGCGCCGCGGAAACCACCTCCAATCTCGACCCGTCGTACCAGCCGACGCCTTTTGGCAAAACCGTGGTTTACCGGTACGATCCGGTGAAATCGTAAGCAACCCGCCATTCCCGAAACGCATGGCCGCCGTCCGTCAAGAATCGAGTCTCTTGCGGACGGTTTCGGCGAGCTTCCTGGCCGGGAATGGCTTGGTGAGAAAATTCGTCCCTTCCTTCAGCACAAAATCCTTGCCCACGACCTCCGCGCTGTAGCCGCTCATGTAAATGACCCGGAGCTTTGGCTCCTCGCCCAAAAGACGCTCGGCCAAATCCTTGCCGGTCATTCCGTCCGGCATGACCAAGTCGGTGAGCAGCAACCGGATTTCGCTTTTGGACTCGTTCCAAACATCGATCGCCTTGAGGCCGGTGGGCGCCTCCAGAATTCGATAGCCAAGCTGGGCGAGGGCTTTGCGAATCGAATTGCGCAACGCCGGGTCGTCCTCCACCAGCAGGATCGTCTCCGTTCCCCCGCCGACGGACCTGCCATCCGCGGTCACCGCCCTGCCCTTGCCATTTCTGGACAGGCGGGGGATATAGATGCGAAATGTGGTGCCGTAGCCCACCTCGCTGTAAACATTGATCCAGCCCTGGTGTTGCTGCACCACGCCGAAGACGGTGGCCAGACCCAGCCCCGTGCCCTTGCCGGTCTCCTTGGTGGTGAAAAACGGCTCGAAAATCTTCGGCAGAATCTCGGCCGGAATGCCACAACCGGAATCGCTCACACTCAACTGCACAAACGATCCGGGCCGGATTTGGGCGGATTGCGAGGCGGCGAACTCGTCGAATTCGACACCGACGGTTTCGATCACCAAATGGCCGCCATTGGGCATCGCGTCCCGCGCATTGACGGCAAGATTCATGGCGATTTGATCGATCATTCCCGGGTCCGCGTGAACAAACATCGGCTGCGACGCAAGCTTCAACCGCAGTTCGATGGGCTCCCCGAGAAAACGTTGCAGCATCTTCACGATGTTGGTGACAGACTCGTTCAAATCCATGTCCCGCGGCTGGAAAACCTCCCGGCGGCTGAATAGAAGCAACTGGCGGGTCAACGCGGAGGCCCGCTGGACGGTGCTTCGAATCTCATCGGCAAAGCCCGCCTGCTCGGACGACAGATCGTCACTGCTCATCAGCAGGTCGGATTGCATCTGGATGACCGCCAGAATGTTGTTGAAGTCATGCGCCACGCCTCCCGCGAGCTGGCCGATGCTTTCCATCTTTTGCGCCTGCTGAAACTGCTCCTCCAGTTTCTTGCGTTGGGTGATGTCCTCGGCGGTTCCCACTACGCGATAGACAATCCCGTTCCCATCCCTCACTGGAAAAGCCCGGTCGTGAATCCACCGGACCTCGCCATTTGGGCGGACAATGCGGTACTCCTCGTCGTACGTTCCCGCCGTTTGTTTTTCCCTGGCCGCGTCAGAAACGCGTTGGCGGTCGAGAGGATGCACCGCCTCCAGCCAACTTTCTGGCGACGCCAGGAGACCCGTGGAGGGCCGGCCCCAGATTCGCTCGTACGCCGGGCTGACATATAACATTTTCGGCTCGCGAGGATCCATGATCCAAAACACCTCGTTGATGTTGTCCGCCAGCTCACGAAACCGGGTCTCACTCAGGCGGACCGCCTCCTCGGCCCGGTGACGCTCCGTCACATCCCGGTTCGCCTCGAGGACGCATGAGGAGCCCAAGTCACGCACGAGGGTCATGCGACTCTCCACCACTATGCTCCGGCCGTCGCTCGTCAGCTGCCGCAACTCCCCCTCCCATTGGCCCTTTTCCCCGAGCGTCGCCGTCATTGCCGCCAGTCCGCCTGGCACTTGAGTTTGCAGCAGGCGATGGCTCGTCCGCCCCAGGGCCTCGGCGCGGGAGAAGCCGTAGAGCCTTTCCGCGCCACGATTCCAGAAGGAGATGGGTCCATCCCAAAGCCACACCAGCACCGCGTCGTACGTCTGGTCAAACAAGGCGGCCTGCTTGCGCACGGCATCCTCGGCCAGCCGCCGCTCCGTGATGTCCGTGATCACCACCACCACCGAATTCACCTCCCCGTCCGCCTCCATGGGCTCGTACTTCACCGAATAATAGTAAACTCCCTTGGGATCGGGCCGGGAAAGCTCGTAACTGACCCGTCGTCCGGTAAAAGCGTCATCCAGGCGCTCCCGGATCTGGT
>CAZMLP010000160.1:0-5539 GCA_964566745.1 uncultured Verrucomicrobiota bacterium
TGAGAACGGGGTGGCCACGGATTCTGGCAGCGGTGCGATTAAATTCGACGTGGGTATCTTTGCTGGCATATACGACGCCAATTGTCTCCCCATCAAAGCGGAGTTTAGGCTTGATGATGGTGTCAATGCTTGTGCAGATCCGTCTTTGGCACCCGCTTCCAATGGCGGATTTACCGCCGTTTGGAGCGGTCGCGCGCCCGCGCCGCCCATTGTTAATCAGGGCATTCCGACTTTTGAGGGATGGGATATCTACGGTCGTGCATTCGATGCGACGGGCAGCGCCGTTCGTGCGGCGAGCCGTTTGAATACTTTTGTTTACGGGGATCAGTTCGCGCCCAAGATTGCCGGCTCTCAGAGCCGCCAATTGGTGGTGTGGACAAGCATGGCCCAAGACGGTTCTGCGGAAGGGATCTTCCAACGGGTCATCAGTGGGGATGACGCCACGCCAGTCAGTGCCGAGCAGGCGGTGAACACAGTCGCCCGCGGGCCGCAAGTTTATCCGGCGGTGGCCTCCGATGGCACCAGCCACTACGTCGCAATTTGGTCCAGCATGTCCAGCGCGCTCGTGGGATTCGATCTCGCCGCGCAACGATACGCCACGGACGATATGCTGCCGACCCCGGGCATTTTGTTCGTCAACGCGTTGAGCCAGTCCAAATTGGGCGTCAGTTGGCCGGATTTGGCCGGTTACCCCGGGGTTCAATACGAGTTATATTTTGATTCCGCACCTTCTCCGGTGCTGGTTTCCAGCAATTATTGGGTGGCGACACAATTGGTTGCCGGGAGCACTCACACGGTGCAACTGGCGTACCGGCTGGGAGATGGGCGTCGCTCGTCGCTATCCACGACGTTCACGGGCAAAACTTGGGGCGACGACGAAACCTTCGATGGATTGCCGGATGACTGGCAGTCGTTGTATTGGGGGCATGACCGCTCGAAGTGGCCGGTCGCCAATGTGGATAGTGACGGTGATGGGGCCAGCAATATTCAGGAGTTCTTGGCTGGAACCAATCCGATGGATGCCACCAGCGTTTTGCGGGCCGGTTTGATCAGCACTCCCCAAGGGCCCCGGTTGCAATGGAACACGCAAGCGGGTTCCATTTATCAAGTGCAAACGACGGCCGACTTTTCAAGCTGGGTCAATCTCGGCGGTTTGCGTTTGGCCACTGGCGCCAATGATTCCATTCCGGTGGCCGGTGGTGCTGGGTCCGGTTACTATCGCGTGGTTCGCCAAAGATAATTTTATGTCATTATCGTTCCGTAAATTGATGCTGGGTCTCTTGCTGGCGGTTTTGGCGGGAGCGGAAGCGCGGGCCTTTTCTTTGATCGGTGACGCGGCGCCGTGGCATATCCAGCGCTTGGGCTATAACGAGGTGTTCGGTCCCGTGAACATCAACGAGGAGTACCGTTGGACCGTCCCGGTGATTTATTACGGCATGACGCCGGCCTTTCTGAGTTACTTCGGGAGTGCCGGAGCGGCGGAGGTGGACAAGGCTTTTAATGTGTTTAACAAGCTCCCGGCCGCATCGGAGACGGACCTAAACACCTTTCCGTTGCGGGTGACGCGCGTGAATGACCGCGCTCGCGCGCTTGGCCTGCTTGACTTGAAGTCCACGCTGATGAACCGGCTATTGTACGAGCTGGGCGTGGGTGACCCCTCGCTTTACGTTTTCACACTGCGTCGCCGCTGGATAGACACCGTTCCGATCACAAATTACACGGTGATTCGCCGTAATTTTGACCCGGTGACCAAGACGGTCAGCTCCCACATCAACGGGGAGCTCTGGACCTACATATCCATTACCGACGGTCCTGCGGTGTCTCAAACCGTTTGCTCGCCAGTGGATCCGTTGGCGGCGAATTTTCCCGTGTCGGCCTTTTCATTGCAGTTGGGCGGCTATTATACCGGTTTGTCGCGGGACGATATGGGCGCGCTTCGCCACATTTATAGCAAAACGAATTATAACCTCACCCCGACGATAAACAGTGCTTTTCTCGCCTCGGGCGCGTCTGGTCCGATCATTGGCGGAGGCGGGGTTTCCGGAAGTCCATGGTTGCAGGTGGGTGGCGCCACCGGAGGTTCGGCCAACAGCTCTCCTTGGGACCCGGTGGTGGTTAACACCAATGCGGCCAACACCAACGCCACCGGAGGAGGGGTGGTGAACACCAATTTTGTCAACACAGCCTTGCGGGGTGGCGTGAACAAACTGTCTTTTGTCCGGTCGGATTTCGATTCGATTTTGGGGGGCTTCACTCCAGTCACTGTTGTTTGGAACGATACGGTGGTCACCAATGGCACCCTTCAAAGCCAGAATTTGGCCCGTATTTTGTTCGCTCCCGATTTTGTGATTCACGGGGCGGATTTGGAGCCGGCGGCAGAGGCGTTTCCGCCAGGCTACGCGACGCCCACAACGGCAATCAGCTTTGATTTCTTTAATGCCGGGCCGCTAAACACCACTGCCTTCCCCAACGACCCGGCTCTCGGCGAGAATGACGGTCCTGGCATTGTTAATTCCTCACCTCGGGTCATCACATTCAACACGGCTGGTTTGACTTTTTGGAACGATTTCCCGTCGTTCCTTAGCGAGGACGGGCGGTTGGCCTCGGGGTTCACATGGGGATCGTTTGATGGCTCGACGAATGCCCCGGTGGTGTATCCCACTGGCACCCTCATCGACGATATCGAGCGACAGGTTCTGGGTGCGCGATGAGCCGCCGTTCACACTTTAAAAACTTGGTTATGAGCAAAGTCTTTCTGGCGGTGATCACCTTGGGTGTGGCCTTGTCACTCCGGGTGGCCGCGACCGACCCCATCTATATCAACAGCGGCTCGGTGGGGCCTGGGCCGCGGGTGGATGCGACCGCTTTCGTCAACGAGGGGACTTTCTCCGTGCCGACCAGTGCTCCCAGTGACGCGCTTCCCGGCTATCAACCGTTCCTCTACGACACGGAAAACACGCTGTATTACACGAATCGAAACAGCGGCCTGCTTACCGCCAGTTATGGGTTCGATTTCCTCTATGACTCGGATTTTGGGAGGTTCCCGGCGTCTGATTTTATAAATGAAGGCCAAGTTCAAGGCGGGGTCTATTTGTTGATCACCGCGACAAATATTGTCAACAGCGGTTTGCTGAACGCGGGAGCGCAAGGGGTCATGCGGATTAAGGGAGACAATGTGGACATGTCGCGTGGCGCGCTGGCCACCGGGGGCTTGACGTCGGGCGGGGCGTCCGCTTTTCCAAGCCCGGCATTTTCCGGGGTGTTTCAGCAAGGGAACCAGTATTTCTATAGTCCCGAATCGGGTATTGCGGAGAATTCTTGGGGAGCCGGCATAAACGGGGCTTATCTGGCCACTACTCCGGGTGGTCAAAATCAGCCAAATGATCCACAATTTGTTGGGGATTTGGACTTGCCGAGACCCGCGACGCAAAGCTATCAAGAGGTGGGATACGCCTCGGCCTTCACGAATACGGTGTCTTTGACTCAATTCAATTTCACTGGCTATGCTGCTTACGCCAATACGAACAAGATCGACGACACGAACATCCTGATTCAAGTGGCTTTCGTGCCCACGAACAATCCTGACCCCAACTTTCAGACCGAGGTGCGTTTTGCCCCCGCGCCGCGCCGCGCTGATTATCCGCTGGGAAAGATTGTGGCCATCCGATTTGGTCTGCGGGACACGGACCCCATAAGCGGGCAATTGTTTACCAATAACGCCTATTTCGTGGACAGTTCCGCGACGACCACGAACACGCAGATCATCACCAATTTTTCCGATACCAATATTGCGCGGCCTTTCCCGTATGTGTTCACCACCCGGTTGCCGAGCGAGTTTGTCAATGGGACGACCAACAACGCCGTTTTCACTAACAGCTTGCTATCCAGCCCGGCTTATTCCAACACGTTCGTCACCAATAATTATGTCTCTTACAACGCCTCGGTGGGCGGGACCGCGAGCAGTTCTTCGTTCATCGTGATTGGCAATTTTATCATTTCAGTTAACGGATCGAATCCTTTTAACAGCGGGTATACGGATCCGGCGAAGACGGACCCCACCAACCAGCCCGGTCGCATCGAGATCGAGGCGGGTCGGCTTGACTTGGGTAATACGCGTCTTCGTTCGGAGGGATTGGTTAAAATCAAAGCGGACAACTACGTAGGTGTGCCTCCAGCCCAGATTGATGCGCCTCTCATAACTTATGAGTTGGGCACCACCAACAACGACCTCGTGGTGACCAACTTGCTGAAGGACACTGTCAAGCGTTTCTCGGGCACGGTCGCCGCATGGACGGGCACGTGGACGAATTTCACGGGAAGCATTGTTACCAATAGCGACACAAACATGCCGAGCGTCACGAACACGGTAAACGTGATCACCACGGTGCTGGTTGTGGACCCGAGTTTTCAGACGATTGTTCCAGTGACGATGCGTGACTTGGTGCTCCACGGCAACAATGTGGAAATGGCGGACAATTTTACCCTGGAACGCACCTTCTCCATCGATAGCGGGTCGCTCACAGTTGATAAAATCCTTACTTTCAGCGGCACTTTAAGCAACTGGGTGGGAACAAACTTTAGCCGGGTTCAGGCCTTCACCAACAAAGGCACGATTTCCGTTCCCGGGTTGGTCAACTTTGGCGGCGACCGGAGCAGCCCTATGGCGGCGATTTTGAACACCGGCTCAATCTCGTCCTCGGCTCAAATCTTGCGGGCGGACACGCTGGAAAACTCGGGTACCCTTAACTCCTCCTCGGGGCCGATAACAGTGACGTCCACTGCGGCTAAGTTTGACAGCGGCGCAACGAGGGCAGTAGGGGATATTCGCGTGACCTCGGGCGATTGGAAGGTTCGCAATTCGGTCGTAACGGCGGGCAGTGCCGTGACCAATTCCTCCGGATTTGTCACTTTCAACAGTGGCGGTCTAATCCTGAATGTGACGGGCAATCTAAGCGATGGCGGCGCGGGCGCTGGAAACAAGTGGTGGACCTACAACGGTTTGCAGCTATTGTCCGCGCCTCAATCCGGCGATTTGCTGGGCACCGAGATTCTCTCTGTGGCTCCCTCTTTCCACAATGTTTTGCATGTCTCCGCGGTGGCCGACAGGGGCAGTTCCGCCGAGTCGTTTAGCAACAGTGTCGCCATTGGGCATCTGATTCTTGATGGCTACAACAACACGGTGTTTACATTCTCGCCGAAAAGCACCCAGAACGCCCTTTACGTTGACTTGCTGGAATTGCGGAACAACGCCACCAACATCGCAAGCGCGTTGAATGTCACGCCAGGCATGAAAGTTTATTTCGCCGCGGCGAACGTGCCGGTGGAGACCTTGGACGGCAAGTTCAATGGCCGTCTGGTCTGGGCCAAAAATTTCGCGGGACCCAACAGCGTGACGAACATCACCCTGCCGAGCGGGCAGAAACTTAGCATCAATCTCTCTTTGTTTAACAGCACGACGGTGGATTCTGATGGCGACGGTTTGGTGAACGCCAACGATCCGAGCCCGTTTGATGGCGTCAAAATTTCCACGGTGGTGACG
>CAZMLP010000161.1:0-4509 GCA_964566745.1 uncultured Verrucomicrobiota bacterium
CGGCTGGTCATGATCCAGCCCGGCGAAATCGTGTTGACGCGAATCCGGCGCGGCCCCAGCTCGCGGGCCAGGGAGCGCGTGAACCCCAGGATGCCGCCCTTCGTGGCCACATAGGCGCTCATGCGCGCCGGGCCGGTGTGAAACGTGATCGAGGCGAAATTGATGATCGATCCGCCCGCCGGCATGAGGGGCGCGGCCTCGCGACACGTCAGGAAATAGGCGCGCAGATTTCGCGCGAAAAGCCGGTCCCAGTCCCCGACGCTCATGTCCTCCAACGACGCGCGCGGGTCGGCGGCGGCATTGTTGACCAGCACATGGATGTTTTGGGCGCGGTCCCCGATACTGCGAATCCACCGTTGCACCTGCCGCTCCTTGAGCAAATCCACTTTCGCGAAAAAAACCCGCTCGCCCAACTGGTCCGCCAGCGCCTTGCCGTTGGCCGCGTCCGTGTCGCAAAAAAAGATCCGCGCCCCGGCCCGGTGAAACACCCGCACCATCGCCGCGCCGATGCCGTTGGCGCCGCCGGTGATCACGACGTTTCGCGGTTTGAACTCGCTGGTCGGACGGGATTGCATGGTCGTGGCTCCTGTCAATTATCCTCCCCTGCCCGCCCAACACTCTCTTGGTGACAACTATTTCTTTTCCACCGGACTGGCGGGAGGGGCGGTGTTTGCGGGCGGGGCCGGAACAGTGGATTCAGGGGCGTTGGTCGGCGCACCCAGGCCCAACCGGGTGCGAAGCTGTGCCACCAATTGCGGATTCACCTCGTTTCGTGGATCCAGGATGGCATCCAGCGCCTCGCGTTTCATAAACTCGATGTCCGGCAGGTGGACACGGCCTTTGGACATTTTGGTCTCCTGGGCAAAACGCTGCCAGGCCAGCCGCGCGAGCCGGTCAAGCCCCGTGGCCTGGTCATCCTCGCCCAACGCCAGGTAAAAGTACGAGTTTTGCCAGTATCCCTCGAGCATGGCCTTCATTTTGTCCTGGGACGTCTCCCCCAGTTGCTCGGTGATTTGCTTTACCGCGTACTCGTCCAGCGAGATGTCCGGGGGAATCGCGCTGGGATACTTTTCCTTCACCATCTGGAAATACTTGTTCGCCTCGGTGATGTGGTTGTGCGTGTAGAGAAAATAGACAGCCGCCAGGAGGAAGTTCTTGTGGCCGGTCTTGAAGTTCTCGCGCAACTCGGGATCCTGCTCGATCATCTCCTCGTAGGCCTTGTTGGCGTTGGGAATGATTGCCAGGTTCGGCCCGTATTGCAGCTCGTCGGAAAACTTGTTCTCGATGATGCGCCCGCGATGGAACGCGAGTTGCATGGTCTGGAAGATCGAGCGCCGCAGGGTGCTGCGATCCTTCGGCCCGCCCTCCTTCATGCCCAGCCACGCCCAATAGATCGCGTGCGCCTCCGGCAACCGCCATTCCAGCGGGCCATAATGATCGTCCACTTCCTTCATCACGGCCGGGTCCAGACGGAATTTCTCGCGGATCAATTTGACCTTCGCCCGCTGGGCGTCGGTTTGCGGATGCAGCAATTCATCGTAATTTGGGCGCTCGCCAAACACCTCGGACATGCTCTTGGCCAGCATCTCCTTGTAGTAGGCATGCGCGTCGTCCAAGTTCTGCCCGATCTTGTGCTGGTAAATCCAGGACAGCTCCCGGTACAGGATCGTGTCGTGCGGGTTGTAAACCAGCGCCTGGTCCCGCAGCAATTCCACCCCGCGTTTGACCCAGAGCCACCGGTCGTGCGGGTCGGTGAACTTGACCGTGATGTTGTAGGCCATGTTCCACGCCAAGTGGTACCAAACGGTGGGAATGTGCGGCTGCAACTTGGTGATCCAGTCCGCGAGTTGCACCATTTCGAAGAACTTGTCCTGGTCCTGGAGCTCCGACGCGCGAATCCAGAGCGCGTTGGCGATCAAACCGCGGAAACCACCCAGGGCCACCGTGGTGAACGCCAGCGTCGGCGGCAGGTTCTCCGGCGGCTTCAGCCGGGTCAGCCCCAGCGTTTCGCGCGCGAAATAAAGCCGCCGTTGCGAAAATCCAGCCACGCCGAGAAAAACAACAATCAGCGCCCAGAGCAGCGGCTTGTAGAACTTGTCGCGCCAGGAGTTCATTGCGTGCCCTGGGCGGTTGCCAATTCGCGCCGCGTGAAGGTGATAATTCCGAACAGCGCGCAAATGCCGCCCAGCAGGAGCCAGATCTGCGCGAAGGCCAGCCCCAATTGTCCCCACGTGATGCTCCGCCCCGAACTCAGGTAATCCACCGGCGAAAATTGCTGCGCCAGATTGATCACCGCGGCCATCGCCCGGAAAACAGGCAGGGCAACCACATCAATGGGCGACGGCTTGTCCGCCACACCGGTGTCGTGATTCACCTCGCCCACCGTTCCCTCCTGCAAAATCTGGGTGATGGTGCCGCTGGAAAAGACGATCATCAAAATGCCAAGCGAGAAAAAGGTCGCCACCGGGAAGGACAGGACACTGGAGGCCGCCAGGCCAATCGCCGCCAGCAGTCCGATCCACAAAAGCAACACCGCCAGTCCGCGGGCATAGTTCAGCGTGAAACTTCCCTCGGGATAGAGCAATTCCATGCCGTCCTCCAATTGGAACAGCATGTCCGTGTCGCTACCGTTCAGGATGGCGATGGTCAACACGCCATTGTCATCAAACAGATTCGGGGGAATCTGGACCTGATGAAAGGTCTCCGCCGCCATGCTCTTCGCGTCCCGCCAGACTCTCTGGCTTTGCGGCACGCCCACGAACCATCCCACCGGATAGGTGCCGTTTTCGCTTTTTTGGGTCACCGTAAATTTGGTTCGCAGGAAAAGCGATTTGTCCCGGGCCATGGACTTGGCCAGACCCAGATTTATTCTCCAGACGCGCTCGGCGTTGGGGGGGACGATCTGCACCTGGGTTTTCAACTGCTCGCGAATCTGTTTGCGCACAAACTCGCGGTCCAGGGTGGCCACGGACGGGTCCTTCACCCGCTGCGCGTAAATCTTGTCCACCGCCGGCTCGAAGTTCGGATCCGGCTCCCTCGCGGAGCCGCGCGCCACAAAAATCTCGCTGCGCAGTTTCTCCTGCAACGGGGCCGGCAACTTCGAGGCCCGCCACATCAACACCCCGTACACCGCCGCGCCGGACACCGCCAGGAGCAGCAGGTTCAAGGACATGATCCCGATCCATTTGCCCACCCAGATTTGCCAGCGGGCGACGGGTTTCGTCACCACCATCTGGATTTGGCACTCCTCCACATCCTTGGCCAGCGTGCCGCACGCGAGCCACAAGGTCGCCAGCCCGAGCAGACCGGTGATCGCGCTCAAGGTGTAGGTGAGCAGCAACTGGATGAAATCCTCCGCCCGGCCCACATCCTGCAAAAACCACGGCATCACCAGCACCGCGACCGCGAGCAGCACGCCAAGCGCCCACACCAGCCGGAACCGGACGGCGGCCTTGAAAGTCAGGCGGGCGATGGCGAGAATTCGTTTCATGCGGCGGGGGCGCGAGGAGGATTCAGCCCGGGGGCCTCACTTCGGTTTGCCGCCCAGCAACCCGGAAAGTTTCTCGTTCGCCTTGGAAAGATCGGCAGGCGGCGCGGCAGGCGCGGGTGTCGCCGCCGGAGCCACCGGCTCCGCGGCCCTCGTCAATTGCGCGAGTTTGGTGGTGTCCACCGCCGGTTCGGCGGGAACCTCCACTTTCACGGTCTCGACCGGCCTTGGCGCGACCGTCAGGCGCTCCAGCACCTTGTCGGGATTCACGGCCGCCTCGCCGTCACCGCGCAGATAGGCCGCGACACGGTTGCCGGAGGTGGCGCCGGAGGTGTTGGCGTCGCTCTCCTTCGCCCGCTGCACCACTCCCAAAAAGTAGCTCTCGAGGTTTTGCGTCGGCGAGTCCACGCGCACTTTGTCCTCGGCGACATCCGCGCGGAGGATTTGCAGCACGCGTTGCAAGGTCTCTTTCGGCAGTGCCGGGGTCGTGATGCGGATCGCGTCGGGCGTCGCCAAAAGCTCCCGCAAGCTGCCCATCGCGCGCACCTTGCCACCGTAATAAATCACCACCCGGTCACACACGTCCTCCACGTCCGCCAGCAAATGGCTGCTGAGGATCACGGTCTTGCCACGCCGCGCGAGCGCCACGATCAAGTCCTTCACCTCGCGGCAGCCGATGGGGTCAAGACCCGCCGTCGGCTCGTCCAAAATCACCAAGTCGGGGTCATTGATCAATGCCTGCGCCAGGCCAATGCGGCGCTGCATGCCCTTGGAAAACTCGCCCACGAGCCGCCGCCGCGCCTGGCTCAATCCGACCATCTCGACCAGTTGCTCCGCGCGCTTTTGGCGCTCGCCGGGCGCGATGTCAAAGAGGCTGCCAAAGAAGTCCAATGTCTCCGCCGAGTCGAGATATTTGTAGAGATACGACTCCTCGGGAAGATAACCAATGCGCGCCTTGGTCATCACATGGCGCGGCGAATGGCCAAACACCTCGACATGCCCTTTCGTCGGATTGAGCAGGC
>CAZMLP010000162.1:0-8634 GCA_964566745.1 uncultured Verrucomicrobiota bacterium
ACCAATTTGTTGCCGCGCGGCCCAGCGGCGCGTGTCGTCGGGCTGGGATGGGTGGGGTTTGACATCGTCACGCGCGGGACGGGCAGCCAGCACTGCCGTCCCCTCTTCCGGCGTGAAAGCGCGCTCTCCTTCCCCGATGAAATTGAGGCTGCCTTCCAGCTTGTTTCGGTCGATGACGATGCGGACACGGTCGCTGTCGCGCAGTTTGCCAATCGGCCCGCCCGCCAGCGCCTCGGGACCAACATGGCCGATGCACGCGCCGGTCGAGACGCCTGAAAACCGCGCATCCGTCACCAACGCGACCTGCTTGCCAAACGGCAGATGCTTGAGCGCCGAGGTAAGTTGATACGTCTCCTCCATGCCGGTGCCGCTGGGGCCGCAACCGATCAGCACAACCACATCGCCCGCCTTGATCGCGCCACCCTTGATCGCGGCGATGGCCGCGCGCTCGCTGGTGAAAACCCGCGCCGGGCCTTCCTTGCGATACACCCCGTCGGCGTCAATCACACTGGGATCGATGGCGGTGCTTTTGATTACAGAGCCCTCGGGGGCGAGATTGCCGCGCGGGAACGTGACGGTGCTGGTGAGGCCGCGTTCGCGGGCGCGTTCCGGCGACATGATGACGTCACCGGGATCGACACCATCCTCGGCGCGCAGTGTGGCGCGGAAGCGCTCGCGACGCTCGGAGGTTTCCCACCAGTCGAGGACCTCGCCGAGCGTTCGGCCACTGGCGGTGAGCACAGAGGCGTCGAGCACGCCCAGACGACGAAGGTGCAGCATCACCTCCGGCACGCCACCCGCGAGAAAGACACGAATCGTGGGGTGATGCACCGGACCGTTCGGCAGCACACTCACGAGCCGGGGCACGCGGCGATTGATGGCGATCCAGTCCTCCACAGTGGGGCGGGGCAATTTTGCCGCGTGGGCAATGGCCGGGATGTGCAGCAACAAGTTGGTCGAGCCGCCGAACGCGGCGTGAATGGCCATTGCGTTGCGAATGCTGGCGGGCGTGAGAATGTCGCGCAGCTTGAGGCCGCGGTGTTCCAATTGAACGACGGCTTTGGCGGAGCGCGTGGCGACATCGAGCCACACCGGCTGCCCGGAAGGCGCCAGCGCCGAGTGCGGCAACGCCATGCCGAGCGCCTCACCCACGACTTGCGCAGTGGCGGCGGTGCCCAAAAACTGGCAGCCACCGCCGGGCGACGCGCACGCGCGGCAGCCGAGATCGGCCGCGTCTTGCAAAGAAAGCAGGCCATGGGAAAAACGCGCGCCAATGGTCTGGATCGCCCCGGCGTCCTCGCCATTCGCGGGGGGCAGGGTCACGCCGCCGGGGACGAGCACGCACGGCAGGTCACCGCAGCCGGCGAGCGCCATCATCATCGCGGGCAGGCCCTTGTCGCACGTCGCCACCCCGAGCACGCCCGAGCGCGTGGGCAGTGAGCGGACAAGCCGCCGGAGAACCTGCGCGGCGTCGTTGCGATACGGAAGGCTGTCGAACATCCCGGTGGTTCCTTGCGTGCGGCCGTCGCAGGGATCAGAGCAATAGGCGGCGAACGGAATGGACTTCTGCGCGCGAAATTCCTCGGCGGCGGCCTGGACTTGCAGGCCAATTTCCCAATGGCCGGTGTGATAACCGAGCGCGACGGGCCGCCCATCCGGGGCGCGGAGACCGCCTTGAGTGCTGAGGATCAAATACTGCTTGCGCCCGAGTTCGGCGGGATTCCACCCCATGCCCGCGTTCTGGGTGAGGCCAAAGATGTCACCGCTCGGGCGCTCCAACAGCATCTCTGGCGTGAGCGGCAGGCTGCCGGCGGGGCCGGCGGCCTTGGTCTGGACGCGGTATAGCTCGGGCGAGGCGTCGTCCAGAAGCGGGTCGCGTTGTGTCATAGCCGAATTCAAACATCGGCGGCGGCAGAGACAAGATATTTGGCGCCGGGGCCCGGTTTCGCCAGGCGCTTGACAGGGTTTGGGCGGGGGAGGACTTTTGCGCGCATCATGAAAGGTTATCTTGCGCTCGTCTGCGGCGTCTCCCTGTTGATGGCTGGTCAAGCGAAGGCCGCACAGCCGGCGCAGGTCCAACTGTTTTGCTATTCCGTCAAGCTCGAGACCGCGTCCGGCGGAACTGGCGGGATTAATTACACCCTTTCCTTTTCCTCGGACCGGCAGGCCGACACTCCCAACGGCGAGCTTTTCCCGCTCTTCAGCGACACCCAGCCCACCCACGGATCCTATTACTCGATTGACTCGTTTTTGGGCGCGTTGACCTCGGGCCAAATTGCGTTCGACGTGCCGGTCAACATTGATGCCAATGGCAATGCCATTCCGGATTTCTTCGAGGCGGGGCAGGGAATCAGCGCCACGACTCGCGGCGGCTACACGGACGATTTGATCGGCGATGAGGGCACGGTGAAAGCGGTGTGGCAGCGCGGCGCGGGATCGAGGACTGGAATCTGCAAGCTCACGCTGGTGTCGGAGACGTTTGGCCAATTGCCGGATTTCTCGGTCACCTTCACGATCTTCACCTACACCGGGCAATTCGATTACACCCGGATCCTCGAAACGGCCCAGGGTCCAGTGACACTAACCCAAGGTGGCAATGAAACCCACAAGCTCGCCGGGCAGTGGAGTTTCGGGCGGGTGGCCACGAACAAAACCGATTTCGTCTCCCTTCTTTCGGCTTCCATCACCAACAGCGCCGGACAAAGCCTGTCGCCCACCAACGCGTTTTTGGAGCGTGCGGGCACTCCCAAAATCAATTACGCGGGCTGGGCCGATTTTGCCGACGGCAATCTGGACACGCCGGGCGCGGACTATCTGACGTGGTATGTTGTCATCACCGACACGAATGACTCGGACAACAATGGGATTCCTGATTTGAGCGACGGCCTCGTTCTTCCGCCGGCGCTCTCCACTTATCTGGAAATTGCCCTGGAAGGCCAAAATGTGCTGTTAACGATTCACGGAGTGACGGGCAAAACCTACGCTCTTCAGGAAAAGGAGTTGTTGGCGACGCCTGCCTGGACAAACACCACATTGCTCACGCTGACCAACGGCACGGCGATCGTGAAATATCCGTTGCCCACGACGAGCACACGGTTTTGGCGGCTGCAGGAGCAATGACTTACGCCGGTGACGTTTCCAGATATGGTTTGTCATCTCCGCCGCGCTCTAGGTTCGGCAATCACAGTGCTCCTGCTGTTGGCCGGGAGAGCGGATGCCCAAACGGTCGAAGCATGGGTGAGTTCCATGGACATGCGGCAACGGCTGACGCCGCAAGCCTCGCTCCGTTTTGAATCGGGCCATCGGGGAGCCGGGGAGATCATCGAGATTGATCCCGCGCAGACTTATCAAACCATGCTGGGCCTCGGTTCCTCATTGGAGGCGACGACCTGCCACAACTTTGCGCTGATGCCGGCCAAGGATCGCGCGGAAGCGATGGAGAAACTGGTCAATCCCAAGCGGGGCATCGGGATGAACCTGATTCGCCTGTGCATCGGCTCTTCGGACTTCACAGGCGACCCGTGGTATTCCTACGATGACATGCCCAAGGGCGAGACCGATCCGAAGCTGGAGCGTTTTTCCATAGCGAAGGACCGCGACTATATTTTGCCGGTGGTGAAGCTGGCGCGGCGAAAGAATCCCGAGGCACTTTTCTTCGCCTCGCCGTGGAGTCCGCCCGGCTGGATGAAAACCACCGGCACGATGATCGGCGGTCACCTGTTAACCCAACATTACCCGGCCTATGCCGAGTATTTCGCGCGGTTTATCGAGGCATACGCGAGGGAGGGAATTCCGATTTACGCGGTGACGGTCCAGAACGAGCCTGGCGTGGACCGCTCGCTGGCGGCCGATCCGAAATGGTTTTATCCCTCGTGCCATTGGACCGCTGAACAGGAGCGGGATTTCATCCGCGACCATCTTGGGCCAACGCTCCGGCGGCATGGCCTTAAAACCAAAATCTGGTGCTACGACCACAATTACAACCTGCAACCCTCCGGCAATGGCGAGAACGACGGCATTGGCCATCCGCGCGCGATCCTGGCCGATCCGCGCGCGGCGGAGTTCGTGGATGCCGTGGCGTTCCACGGCTACGACGGCGAGGCGACCGGCATGACCATGCTGCACCATGAGTTTCCCGCGAAGAGAATCTATTTCACCGAAGGATCGGTGTTCGACGCGCAAGGGGGGATCGATTTGATCGAGCGGTTGCGCAATTGGGCGGGAAGTTACAACGCGTGGGTGACTATGCTCGACGAGAACGGCAGGCCAAACAATGGCCCTTTCCCGGCGACGCGGGCGATTCTCGCGCTCGACTCGAAAACGCGGAAGGCGTCGTATCTCTACGAATATTACCAATACGGGCAGTTCATGAAGTTCATCTCGCGCGGAGCGGTGCGAATCGGGAGCAGCGAGGGAACCAAACAGTTCAACAACGTGGCGTTTCGCAACCCGGACGGCGCCATTGTCCTGGTCATCGGAAACTCCGACGAAAAGGCGCGGGAATTCGCGGTGCGCTGGCGGGGGCGAAGCATCATCACCAAATTGGGCCCGCAGTCAGTGGAGGCACTGGTGTGGCGGGGGCGGTAATGACATCCCCGCCCGACGGCGAAAGTTTTAACATCTGTTCGCGGTCGATTCCGAACAGGTCTTTTGCCTTGGCCGCGAGTTTCCCGCTTACTACCCTTGGCGCCGCATTTATCGCGTTGCGATAAATGCCGGCGCGGACAAACAACTGTTTGAGCGATTGAATCAAAAATGAAAGCCCTCGTGACCGGCGGCGCCGGGTTTATTGGCTCGCATATCGCGGAGGCTCTTTGCCGTCGCGGCGCAAAAGTGGTGGTGCTGGACGACTTGAGTGAGGGCGCCCTGAAGAATCTCGCGTGGCGCCAAGACGGCCACGATTTGGAGTTCGTGCGGGGAGGCATTGAGGACGAAAAGCTGGTCCGGCAAGTGATGACAGGTTGCGATTGGGTGTTTCATGAGGCGGCTGTGGCGTCTGTTCCCAAGTCGGTCGCGGAGCCAATGGAGACCAATTCCGACAATCTGACCGGCTCGTTGGGGCTGCTCATTGCCGCGCGGGATGCCAAGGTAAAACGGTTTGTGTTCGCCTCTTCCTCGGCTATCTATGGCAACAATGACGTCCCCGCCAAGCACGAGAACTTGCTGCCGGATCCTCTGTCACCCTATGCCTTGCAAAAATACGCGTCGGAGAAGTACGGCCAGCTTTTTTGCCAGCTTTATGGACTGGAGACGGTGAGCCTGCGCTACTTTAACGTGTTCGGCCCCCGCCAGTCCTTCAACTCGCCCTATTCCGGTGTGATTGCCCGTTTTTGCACCAGTTTTTTGAAAAAGGAGACGCCGACAATCTTCGGGGATGGATTGCAATCCCGCGATTTCATCTACATCGACAATGTCGTGGCGGCCAATCTGCTGGCAGCCGAGGCCCCCGCAGGGCAGGCGGCGGGCAAGGTGTTCAACGTCGCGGGCGGCCAGAGCATCACCTTGCTCCAACTGGTCGGGGAGTTGAACCGTCTCACCGGCCAAAGCATCCAGCCGCGCATCGAGCCGGCTCGCGCGGGCGATGTGCGCTCCTCGCAAGCGGACATCTCGGCGGCCCGGCACGGTCTTGGCTATGAACCGAGGGTGGCCTGGCAGACCGGGCTGGAACGAACTCTCGACTTTTATCGCGAGAACGGGCATTAAACGGGCACATCGTGGTTTTGACCGCCTGGTCAGCCGGCGCATTCTGCCCCAAGCCGTGCCACGCCGGCCGCACCCACGAACCGCGACCAATATTTGACATGCCGATTGCGCCGGAAACATCCGAGCGGGTGGATATCCTCGTGGCCGAGGATAGCCTGACGCAGGCTTTTGCCCTGAAGGCGTTGCTGGAGCGAAACCGCTACCGCGTGGCGGTGGTGGAGAACGGCCGGGAAGTGCTCGAGTTTTTGCGCCGGTCGGGAGCAAGGATGGTGATCAGTGACATCGACATGCCGGAACTGGACGGCTACGCGATGTGCCTGGCGGTCAAGAACGACCCCGCGTTGCGCGATGTCCCGATCATCCTGCTGACCACGCTTTCCAACACGGAGCACATTCTGCAGGGGCTCAAGGCCAAGGCGGATTACTACCTGACCAAGCCGTACGATCCGCCCTACCTGCTGGATCGCGTCAAGACCCTGCTGGAACGCCCTCCGTGGCGGGGGCAGGAGGAGGTGGCCGAGCCGCTGGAAATCTCGCTGGAGGGGGAGCGGCACCAGGTCGAGGCCAACCGCCGGCAGATGCTCAATCTGCTGCTCTCCACGTACGAGAACGCGGTGCAGCAGAACCGGGTGTTGACCCGCACGCAGGCGGAGTTAAACACGCGCAACCAGCAGTTGCGCGACCAGACGGAAAGATTGCAGATGTCCGAGGCCAACATCCGCAACTTGTTGCGGAACATGGCTGACGGGATGGTGGTCACGGACCGTGCCGGAGTGGTGCGTTTTGTGAACGCCGCCACGCAGATGCTTTTCGGGCAGAGCACCGAGGAACTGCTGGACAAGCCGTTCGAGTTCCCGGCGGTCCCGGGCGAGACGCGCGAGGTGAATTTGATCCGTCCAGGCCGCGATCTCATCGTGGCCGAGTTGCGCGCGCATGTGACGGTTTGGGAGGGTGAACCCGCCTGCCTGGTCTCCTTGCGCGACATCACCCAGCGCAAGCTGGACGAGGAGAAAATCCGCGACCAACAGGAAAAGTTGCAGGAGGCCAACGAAAAGCTCAAGGCGCTGGCGACCAGCGACGGCCTGACCGGGCTGAAAAACCACCGGACTTTCAAAGAGCGATTAACCGAGGAATTCCGCCGCGCCACCCACAGCCGCAAGTCTCTATCCCTGCTTTTGCTGGATGTGGACCATTTCAAGGCGTTCAACGACACGCACGGCCATCCCGCCGGGGACGAGGTGCTGCGCCAGGTGGCCAAATTGCTGGCGGCCAACGCGCGCGAGACGGACTTGGTGGCCCGCTACGGCGGCGAGGAGTTCGCGGTGTTGATGCCCGAGACGGACCGCAGCCAGGCGGTCGCCGTGGCCGAGCGCATCCGGCGGGGTATCGAGACCGCCCCGTGGCGTTTGCGCAACATCACTGTAAGCGTCGGCGTCTCCACGCGCGGCCAGTCCACCCCGGACGGGGACGCGCTGGTTGCCGAGGCCGACCAGGCGCTGTATCACTCCAAGCAGAACGGCCGCAATCGCGTGACCCACACGCTCATGGTCCAGCGGGCGCGGATGTATAAATAGCCCCCCTCGGAGCGTTCCGACTTTCTTCTGGGGGCCAACTGAAACAGCGGCTTGCTTGTGTTTACCGACCCCCCGGCGCGTATCTGCCAGGTGGATTGCGCCGTGCGTCAGCACCTTGATTGACCTTGTTGTCCGGTGTGGCTGTTCGCCAAGCTTCCATCCTTTACCGTGTGTCGGCGCCTTGAATCGGCTTGAATCGCTAGCATTCAAGCGTTTCGACCTTTTCCAGTCTCCGAATCTCCGCGAGGAGCAACGTGGCTTGAAAGACTTTGATTTTGCCCTCGCTCCATTCATTTGGCATCGCGCGGAAATCACTCCATCCGACCACACTTTAGACGCTTATTGGCCCCGCGTGCTTCAAACAAAAGCCTCCGTGCTGGTTTTTGGATTCAACTTTTCTTTTCCCGGTTCCGCCCGTTTGTTAGCGTCGCGGCTCGACATGCCTCCAACTCCGGCCAAACCGGTTCGCCGCCATACGGGCACGCGTCTTCAAGAGACCGGCCTGCTGGCAGTGATTTTTGTCCTCGGGGGAATCCTCGCTGTTTTTGGCGGCAAGGTGAAAGTGCCGGTCTTCGAGAAAAACGAGCAAGGCGAGCAGCAGCGGGTTTTCATCACGAACGCGGCGGGGGAGCGCGAGCCGGTGATGCGGGAGAAGAACAAGTTTTTCAACGCGCAGAACCTCACGCAACTGGCGAAGGACACCAGTTTCATCGCCATCATGGCCGTGGGCGCGACGTTCGTCATCATCTCCGGCGGCATTGACCTTTCGGTCGGGGCCATCTACGCGCTGGCCTCGGTGGTGGGGGCTTTGGTGTTACATCGTTTCGGGCCGGAAGGAACAAACAGCGGGGGGAGCGGCGCAATTCTGGCGGGCATTTTCGCGTGCGTCGGGCTCGCGACGTTTTGCGGTTTGCTGAACGGTGGAATGATTGTCGCCCTGCGCGTGCATCCATTCATTATCACGCTCGGCACGATGGCGATTTATCGAGGCATTTCGTTTGTCATCACGAACGGCCAGTCGGTCGGCGGTTTTCCCCAGGGTTTTCGAGTGCTTGTGCGGCCGGAATTAGCCGGCTCGGACGCGGGAAACCATCTCAGTCTCGTGCCGCTCGGCATCATGGTGCTGGTGGCGCTGGCGGGGGGCGTTTATCTGGCGCGACTGGCGGCGGGCCGCCGCATTTACGCCATTGGCGGCAATGAACTGGCCAGCCGGTTTAGCGGCGTGCGAGTGGAGCGGGTAAAGTTGAGCGTGTATATCATTTCCGGCCTGACCGCCGGCATCTCCGCGCTGCTCGCGCTCGGTTACTACGGTAGCGCGTCGTCCGGGGACGGTGTCGGGTACGAGCTGGATGTGATC
>CAZMLP010000163.1:0-5524 GCA_964566745.1 uncultured Verrucomicrobiota bacterium
CGCCCCCCGGAGAGCGCAACATGCGCCGGGCCATCGGCGTGGCGCGCGGTTAGCCAATTCAGCCAGGCGGTCGCCGCCGCTTGCGCCAGGGCGGCGGGATCGGCAAAGCTTTCCAGTTGGACGCCGGGCGGGCTCACTGGATGAGATGGGGTTCGCGCCAAACGTGGCCGTTGGCTGCCAGCAGATCGTCAGAGGCGACCGGTCCCCAGGTGCCAGCGGAATAAAACTCGCGGTTCGTGAGGGGACGATCTTCCCATGAAGCACGGACGGTGTCCGCGATTCTCCAAGCCGTCTCCACCTCGTCGCGGCGGATAAAGAGAGTGGCGTCACCCGCGATGGCCTCAAGCAGCAGGCGCTCGTACGCCTCGGGAGTGTAGGCGCCGAACTCCGAGTCATAGCTGAAGTTCATGCGCACGGGTCGCACGCCCAAACTCGTGCCCGGCACTTTGCCGTTGAAGCGCAAATAAATTCCCTCGTTTGGCTGAAGCCGGAGCGCGATGGCGTTGGCGTCCATGGCCGTGCCACACTGCGCGGCAAAAAGAACATGCGGCGTGGGGCGAAACTGAATGCGAACCTCGCTGGCGCGTCTCGGCAGGCACTTGCCGGTGCGCAGATAGAACGGCACGCCCGACCAGCGCCAATTGTCGATCAGGAGCTTGAGCGCGACGTAAGTCTCGACGTTCGAGTCCGGCTTCACTTTTTGCTCCTGCCGGTAACCGGCCCGCAACTGGCCGTCCAAAGTGCCCGCAAAATATTGACCGCGCACGACATTCGCGGCCATTTCCTTCTTGTCGAGCAGGCGGATCGACTTGAGCAACTTGACCTTTTCATCGCGCACCGCCTCGGCCTCCAGAGAGACCGGCGGCTCCATCGCGACGAGCGAGAGGACTTGAAGCAGGTGGTTCTGCACCATGTCGCGCAGCGCGCCGGACTCCTCGTAGTAACCGCCGCGTCCGCCTACGCCGAGCTTCTCGCTCACGGTGATTTGCACATGGTCCACCGACTCGCGGTTCCAGAGTTGTTCAAACACCGAGTTCGAGAAGCGGAACATCAAAATGTTCTGCACCGTCTCCTTGCCGAGGTAGTGGTCGATGCGGAAGACCTGGTTTTCGTTCGCAAAACGGGTCAATTCGCCATTCAACACACGGGCGGAGGGAAGATCGCGCCCAAACGGCTTTTCGACCACGATGCGTTGCCAAGTTCCGTCCTGGTTCTCCTTGGAAAGCAGTTTGGCCTTGTCGAGTTGCTCCACCACCTCCGCGAACTGGCTGGGCGAGGTGGCGAGATAAAAGAGCTGGTGTTTGCGCAATGGCTCGCTGCCGAAGGAGGAGAGCTTTTGCTCCAGGCGCTGGTAAGCCGCCTCCTCGCCGAAGTCTCCCTGGCAATAGAAAACTTTTTCCGCGAAAGAGGACCAGACGGCGTCGTCCACCGGCTTGATGCGTGAAAATTGATCGAGCGCCTGGCGCAACTCCTCGCGCCACGAGGCGTCGCTCTTCTCGCGCCGGGCGAAACCAATCACGCGGAAGTCCGGCGGCATCTGCTTCTCGCGATGAAGATGGTAAAGCGCGGGAATGAGCTTGCGCGCGGTGAGGTCGCCGCTGGCCCCGAAGATGACAATGGAGCAGGGCTCCACAGTCCTGCGCGCGGTTTCGGGGGTGCAGGGCGCCGAATCGTTCTGGGGTTGCGAATGATCCATCACGGGATGAAATTGGCAAAGCGACGCGCGGAATTCAACTGGATAGCGGCGGGTACAAAGAAACGATTGGGTGGAAAGAGACCGGCGCGAAATGCCTCGCGCTTTGAGGCTGGTCCGAAACTCGCCATTGCATGGTTGTGCAGAGCCGCAATGATTTCGCCATCCCAAGTTCTACGTCCGCCGGTTTTTTCCTGAAAGTGCCATGTTTGAACCCGGCGTCGGGAGTGAGGAGCGGAAATTGGCACGGGCTTTAGAGGCGAGCTTGATAAGAGTGCGGGAATCTGAAAGCCTGTTGGCAGATTTGTGGACAAGGTTTTTCCTGCCGAAATACAGAAGAAGCGGCGGTCATTTTGCTGACAGGAGTTTCACCGGGGCATTTAAATGAAAAAGAGTAAATCGATAAAGCTCGTCTCCTGGATTTGGTTGCGGATTTGGGCGGTCATATTGGCGATGGTTTTCATCCAAGCGGCGGAATCGCCCGCCGGCCTGCCTGAACTCGCGGAAATGAAAGCGGCCGCCGAACGAGGGGATGCGCAAGCGCAAGACCGGTTGGCCTACCAATACGAGTGGCGAGGAGATATGGCGACCGCAGAGCTTTGGTATGGCAAGGCGGCGGCGCAAGGGATCGCCAACGCCCAATATCATTTCGGAACCCTTCTTTTGCGACGTGCCAAGGATTGGACTGGCAAGATCAAGGCCCCGAAAATCGCCGAGGAGGCGATTCGTTGGTACTTCAAAGCGGCCCGCCAGAAACAGCCCAATGCGTTGATTGATTTGGGCGATTTCTGCGCGCAGGGTTTTTTGTTGAAAAAGGACAACGTGGAGGCTTTCAAGTGGTACGCAGTGGCGCAGCAAGACACTTCCTACCGCTACGTCGCCAAGGGAAAATTGGACAACTTGCTGCTCAACATGAGCCGGCAGGAAATTGAGGAGGGCCAGCGGCGGGCGAATCTTTACCTGGCCGCGAAGGAACCTGTTCCATCGTCTCCTTGGGAAAGATTGAGGTTGGCCGGCATTTCGGGTCCGGAGAAACGACGCCTCGCGACGATTAACGGGCACACCTTTGCGGCGGGCGAGGAGGCGATTGTGAAAATTGACGGACGCGAAGTGCTAATCCGCTGCGTGGAAATCCGCCCCAACTCGGTAATTGTCCAGATCGACGGCCAATCGGAGGCTCGCGAATTAAAGTTGTAAGCGGAGGGGACTCTTGTGGAATTGAATGGCCGTGCAAACGCTTGACTCGGTGTCACAAGCCACGGTTTGGAGCACTCAGGCCACGTCTGGCGACGGGGAATTCGCCGGTGGCGTCCGGAGGTAGCAACACGAGCGAGCGGGCGCCCGGGCGCAACTCACCGAGACGGTCGAGACCGGGTTCGCCCAAGGCAAGCAACATGGTGGAGAGGGCGTCGGTTTCCGTGGCCGAGGGCAGGGCCACTGCCGCGAGCAAAGCTCCGGTTACAGGCTCGCCGGAACGCGGATCAAGGACGTGCCCATGGATTTTCCCGTTGGTGATGAAGGCTTTGCCCCAGACGGCGGAGACGGACAGGGACTCATTCTTTAGCGGCACGACGCTCAGAAGAGATTCCGTTGGCGGAGGCCCGCCGGTGAACAACGCGCCTGGGCGGGAGGAGTCACTCGAGGCGGGGTGCTCAATGGCCACTTTCCAAGCGGCCTCGCCGGGCGGCGCGCCGAGCGCGTAAATGGAACTGGTGCCCCCGTGAATCAGGGCGCTTTCCACACCCGCCTCCAGGAGCAAATCCACCGCTTGCTCAATGGCGTGGCCTTTGCCAATGGAGCCGAGGTCAAGCATCACGCCAGGGTTCGCGAACTGGATGGTGAAGTTGCTGTCGTCAAGCGTGACAAGATGCATGCCGGTCACCGCGCGCGCGGCAGCAATATCCCCGGGCGCCGGCAGTTGTCCTGTGCCTCCCATGAAGCCCCAGCAGCGGACGAGCGGCGCAATAGTAATGTCAAACGTGCCATCGCTTTCGTGCCAGAGTTTTTGAGCGCGTTGCAGCAGGCGAAAAAGGGTTGGCTCGACGCGGACTGGGCCGGCGGCGGCACGGGCGTTGATGCGGCTAATCTCGCTGGCGGGATTGTAGAGGCTCATTTGCGCCGCGAGACCCTCGATCTCATCAAGGGCGGCCTCGCCAGCGGCGCGCAAGGAGGCTGTATTGTCGCCATGCAGAACGACCTCAAAGCGAGTCGCCATTGCATGACGGGCAAGAGTAACGACCGGCATGGTCAGAAAAGCAACGGGGCCCCGCCAGCTTCGCCAACGGGACCCCGTCACACCATGAACAGAAACTCTTAGGACAAGGCTTCTCCAGCCCAGCCATAGGTCAGGGACTTCAGCGGCTTGCCGTCGGCGGTCGTGACCGTGCGGGTCTTCTCGTCGAAAAGGCAAACTGCCTTCAAGCGCTCCGACATCTCCGACAGACATATCACAGTCTGAACGCGGATGGCGAGATCAATATTTGCATTTGGCGCTTTTCCATTGCGGATGCAGTCAAACCAGTTCTTTTCGTGAGCCCGGATGTCCTCGTGCGGGAGGCCGCGAATCGGGTCCAAGGCCAGCGCCTTGCGCTCGTCCTCGGTGAGCCCCTCGAACTCGCCCGCGAAGGCGCGTTGCGGCAGCATCTTTACCTCCTGGCCCTGGTCGGAGATCTCCAGCGAGGCCTTGTGACCATAGATCACGAAGCCGGGGCTCTTGTCATTCACCGTGCTGCACGTGACTGTGAGCATGTAACCGCTCGGGAATTCGGCAATCAATTGAACGTGCTCGGGCACGTCGAGCTCGGGCGTGCCAGGGGTGTTGCGGTCCGTGTGAACATCGCGGGTGCCGATGCTGGTGACGCGCTTTGGAAACTCGGGATTGCCCGAGGCGAGCATCAGCGGATGGAGGCGGTGCGGCGCCAAATCACCCAACAATCCAGAGCAGTAAGGATAATACTTGCGCCAGCGATGGAAGGCGTCCGCGTTGAAAGGCCGTTTGGAAACGGGCCCGAGCCACATGTCCCAATTGATGTTTTCGGGCTTGGACTCGTCCTCAATCTTGTAGTTCCACTCGCCGTTCGGGTTGTTGCGGCAGTAGTAGCCCTGGCTCCAGACGAGCTTGCCGATTTTGCCATCGCGAATCAGTTGGCCGGCAGTGTGCCAAGCCCCGGCGGAGCAGCCTTGCGAACCAATCTGGAAGGTCTTGCCGCTGGACTTGACTTTGTCATAGATGGCGAACGCCTCATGCAAGTACCGGGTCATGGGCTTCTCGCAATAGACGTGTTTGCCCGAGTCCATCGCGTCGAGGGAAATCTTGGTGTGCCACGGATCGTGTGTGGCAACCACGACGGCATCAATGTCCTTGCGCTCCAGCAACTTGCGATAATCTTCAAAGACGTCGGACTCTTTCAGGCCGCAAGTGGCTTTCGCGCGGTCGCGGCGCTTGTTAAACAAATCGCAGGCGGCGCCCACGACAATATTATTGTTGGAGGCGTTCTCGTGAATGCCTTTCAAGTGATTGAAGCCGATGCCCTCGCCAGGGCCGACGACGGCCACAGCGATACGGTCATTGGCCCCGATCACACGCCCCGAGGACGGGGCCTGGCTCTGGCCATAGACAGGCGTCTTGAAAATATTGGTGCTCGCGACAACGGCCGCGGCAGTGGTGGCCTTTTTAATGAAATCCCGGCGGGATTCCTGGCCAACAGGGGTTTGAGGTTTGTTCTGTTGCATAAAAACGATTCAGGTCAACCGACGGTGATTAGTGAGAAAAATTACTCCGAATTCAAGCTCGGTCAATGAATAACATCGGCGGGCAAGTTCGTGGCGCCC
>CAZMLP010000164.1:0-3836 GCA_964566745.1 uncultured Verrucomicrobiota bacterium
CCGCCGGTCTTTTTGTTTTGAGGCTTTCTTGCCCGGAGGCGGCACGCTAGTGTCACGGCATCATCCGATGAAGCCATTTGCGCCCGCAGCCATTTTGTTATTCCCGCTACTCGCTGCTTTTTGCCTTCGCGCCGAGTCGGATTACGACCGCCACGTCGTTTTCGACAATGCCCCGGCGGACGGGCCGTATTACCATAGTTTCGGGTCGGTCGTGGCGCCCAGCCAGTTGGATCTGGCCAATGGCCGCCTGGCGGTGGACACCAACTTTTTCCACAGCCCGCCCAACAGCGCGCGGTTGCAATGGAGATCCAGCCCTGGCGGCGACTGGCGGGCGACATTGCAGGTGGCCAGCCGCTACGGGCGGCATTTTGAATTCAAGGGCGACACGCTCTCGCTTTGGTGTTACGCCGAGAACGGCGTGAGCGCCGCCGAATCCCCGCTGATCTCGTTGCAAGACGGGGCGGGTTTTGGCACGCCGTCGATTCCGCTCCTCGGGCGCACGAATGAAATCCCGGCGCGGCAATGGACCCGCCTGCGCCTGCCGGTGAGGAGCTTCACCAATTTGTTCAACGGAACGGACAACGCGCGGCTTGATCCCGCGCGGCTGGTCGGCATTCATTTCACCCAACGCCTGGACGATGGTCGCGACCACACGATGCTGGTGGACGACGTGGAAATGATCGACAGCAAGCCGTCCCTCGCCGCTCCGCCAGTGCCGCCGGCGAACCTGACCGCGACGGGTTACGAGCGGCACGTGGACCTGGCCTGGAAACCGGGCGGCGCCAGCCAGCCGTACCGGTACCAGTTCTACCGGTCCACCGATGGCCACAACTTTACGCCGCTGGGAGTCCAAAATGGCGGTTTGTCGCGCTACACGGACTTTACGGGCGAGTCCGGCCGGACGTTCCACTACCAAGTCTCGGCGACGGACGAGGCGGGCAACGAATCGGAGCGCTCTCCGGTTGTCCACGCCGCCACTCGAAAGTTCAGCGATGACGAGCTGCTTTCGATGGTTCAAGAGGCGTGTTTTCGTTATTACCTGGATGCCGCCAACAAAGAGTCCGGCATGGCCTTGGAAATTCTTCCCGGTGACGAGAATCTGGTGGCGGTGGGGGCCTCCGGCTTTGGGATCATGGCCTTGACGGTGGCGGCGGAACGACAATTTGTCACCCGCGACCAGGCGGCGGAGCAGATGCTGAAGATCATTCGTTTCCTCCAAAAAGCGGACCGCTTTCACGGGGTCTGGCCGCATTTTCTGGACGGTCGCACCGGGAAGGCCCGGGCCTATTTTGGCCAATATGATGATGGCGGAGACCTGGTTGAGACTGCGTTTCTCGCGCAAGGCCTGCTCGTGGCGCGCCAGTATTTCGACCGCGACAACGATGCCGAGAAGGAGATACGCGCGGCCATTACCACGCTATGGCGCGAGATCGAGTGGGACTGGTATCGGAAGGACAATAAAAGCGATTTCCTCTATTGGCATTGGTCGCCCAACCACGCCTGGCACATCAGCCACCCGCTCATCGGCTGGAACGAGACGATGAGCGTCTATTTGCTGGCCGTCGCGTCGCCGACGCACGGCGTGCCCCCGCGCCTCTATCACACGGGCTGGGCCGGCCAGTCGGACCTGGCCGTGCGCTACCGCCAAGGCTGGGGGAGAACCACGGATGGCGACCACTATACGAATGGGCACTCATTTTACGGTTTTCCGATCGAGGTGGGAGTCGGGGTTGGCGGCGAGTTGTTTTTCACGCAGTTCTCCTTCTTTGGCTTCGACCCGCGCGGCAAGCGGGATGCATACGCCAATTATTTTCAGAACAACCGGAACATTGCGTTGATCAACCACGCGTATTGCGTGGCGAATCCGCGCCGCTTTGCCGGTTATGGCAATGATTGCTGGGGGCTCTCGGCGGGCATTCAATCCGGCGGTGGCAAATCCCAGCCGCGCGACGACAACGGCACGATCAACTGCATGGCGTCGCTCGGTTCCTTCCCGTACACGCCGCGCGAATCCATGGCCGCGCTGAAACATTTCTACCGCGACCTTGGAGCAAAGGTGTGGGGAATTTACGGATTCCACGACGGCTTCAACCAGACGGACAACTGGTTTGACCCGGTTTACATGGGGCTGAACCAGGCGCCCATTGTGGTGATGATCGAAAATTACCGGACCGGCCTGGTGTGGAAAAAGTTCATGGCCAACCCGGAAATTCAGCCGATGCTGGACGCGATTGGTTTCAAGCCGGACACCACGCCGGTGAAATAACGGTGGGTATTACGATTTGAGCGCGGCAATGGCCCGCCGAGAAGGCGGCTCGGCGGAGCCGCGCCCAACCATTGCGGGTCGGTCTGTCTTTCTGCCTAATTGGGCGTCGGGGGGACGGTGGTAGTGAAAATCTCGCCGGGCGCCAAAACAAACAGCGACGGTGGGCCAGGCTCTGCCGAGCCGTTCTTTTTTTTCGTTTCCAACCGGT
The DNA here is from genome assembly GCA_964566745.1 of uncultured Verrucomicrobiota bacterium. GTDB lineage: Bacteria > Verrucomicrobiota > Verrucomicrobiia > Limisphaerales > CAZMLP01 > CAZMLP01. Next base: position 2,475 of record CAZMLP010000164.1, read on the forward strand.
CAATCGACTGGAGTTGCGACCGTCCGAGGCAATCGCGGAATCAGGATCCTTTTGGATAATTGCCGCTCGGAACCGATCTACGCCGAGGCGGCGCGGAGCAGTTCCTCCGCGTGCCGGCGCGCGGCCTCGCTCTGCCCGCCGAGCATGCGGCTCAGTTCCTCCACGCGCTCTTTCGCCTCCAGCGGGCGGATCTCGGAGATGGTGCGGCCGTCCTTGACCTGTTTGCTGACGACATAATGCGCGTCACCACAGGCCGCGACGGGCGCGAGGTGGGTGATGCAAAGCACCTGCCGCTGACGGCCGATCTCGCGCATCTTGAGACCGACCGCGCTGGCGGTCTCGCCGCCGACGTTCGCGTCCACTTCGTCAAACACGAGCACGGGAATTTGATCCACCGCCGCGAGCGCGGTCTTGATGGCCAGCATCACGCGCGCCAGCTCGCCGGAGGAGGCAATCATTCGCAGCGGCCGGGGCGGCTCGCCGGGATTGGGCGCGAACTGAAACTCCACGGTGTCAAAGCCGGTGGTCGAGGCGGGCGGCTTGCCCGCGCCATCGCCGGACTGCGCGGTCAGGGCGATGTCGAAATGACTTTGCCTGAAGCCGAGCGCGGCCAGTTGTTTGGTCACCGCCTTGGCCAGTTTTGGGATGACTTTGCGCCGCTCGGCGGTTAATTCACGGCCTGCGCGCGCCAACTCGCCATCAAGCTGGCGCAGCTCGGCGTTGAGGCGCTCCAGCTCGGCGTCGCGGCCCTCGAGTTGCCGCAGCTTTTCGCGGGCATCCTCGCCGAACGCAATCACATCGCTCACCGTGCCGCCGTACTTGCGCTTGAGCGATTGCACCAGGTTCAGCCGCGCCTCGAGTTGTTGCAGCGCCGCCGGGTCCAGCTCAATGCGGTCCACGTAATGCGAGAGGTCGCGCTGCACGTCGTGAATTGCCCCAACTGCTTGCTCATGCAGCGAGACGAGGCAATCGGCACTGGCATCGACCCGGCGCAACTCCTGCAATAACCGGCCCACCGCGCCGGCCTGGTTGAGCAGCGATTGCTCCTCCTCGGCCAGAAGGCGCAAGGCGCCCTGGCTCAACTCCAGCAGACGCGCGGCGTTGCTGGCGCGATGATAATCGAGTTCCAAGCTCGACTCCTCGTCGTGCCCCAATCGCGCGTCCGAGATCTCGTGGACTTGATGCCGGAGCAAATCCAACTGCTGCGCATAGGTCCGCTCATCCACGATCAACCCGGCCTTCTCGCTCTCAACACGGGACCGGGCGCGAACGAGATCGCCAAAGGCCGCGCGGGCGGAATCGAGGCCGCCGAAGGCGTCGAGCAACTCCAGTTGCTTGGCGGCGCGTAGAAGGGACTGGTGA
>CAZMLP010000165.1:0-3242 GCA_964566745.1 uncultured Verrucomicrobiota bacterium
CGCCTTCATCTATGTTGCTCGTCAAGGGTTAAAAGGCGAGTGCCCTGGCCTTTGTTTTTGCCGGGCTATTTCTTTGGGCAATGCCAAAGAAAAAGCGGAAATGGTCGGGGCGGCGGGCGGGCCGCGCGCAGGGCTTGCCCAGGCGATCAAGAGTTTAGTGGCCAAGCTCACCGGATGTCCTCATCTATTCGCGGAGGGGTCCCGCCGAAGGGTGGATACACGGACGGAGCGCCGCCTTCACGCTAACGAGCACGTTGACTTTTGGGGTCGGGTTCATGAAGGCAAATCGCGGACAGCTCCCTCCGGAAACACGGTGGACTCAGATGTCAAAACTCCAGACCGGGACCGGCTCCGGGCCGGTCGTTTTCTGGTCGGGCCAGACAAAGGGGCGACCCTGGCGGCCAACGCTCCAGGCGTAGGCCAGGAGCTTGCGGGCCAGGGCGGTGGCGGCCTTCTTGTTGCCCGCCCGCTTGGCGATGCGGGCATAAATCCTGCGGGCGTTGGGGTCGCAGCGGATGGCCACCCAGGCCGCCTGTTGCAAGACCCAGCGCAGGACCGGCGGTCCCTGCTTGCTGATGTGGCCGTGATGGACCGTTTGGCCCGACTGGCGGACGCGCGGGCAGAGGCCGGCGTAGGAGCTCAACTGGTCGATGGAGTCAAAGCGGGTGAGGTCCCCGCACTCGCACAGGATGGTCAGGGCGGTGACAAAGCCGACGCCGGGCACGCTCTGGATCAGGGCCAGGGTGGGGGCCAGGTCGGCGTGGGCGGCGACGTTTTGGTGGAGGACCGTCTCGGTGTCGGCCAGCTGCCGCTCCAGGGTGACGATCTGGTCCAAGAACTGGCGGGCGGACAGCCGGTGGGCCGGGCTGAGCTTGGCCTCCTGGGCCAGCAGCCATTTTGGGGCGCGGTCGCTGGTGAGGTTGGCGGGGCCGGGCAGGTTGTTTTTGAGCGCGACCCAGCGCAACTGGCGGCGGGCCAGGGCCAGTTGGCGGGCCAGCCGGTGGCGCTGGCGGCAGAGCTCGCGCAGGGCGCGGACCGGTTCCTCGGGCACGTAAGCCATCGGGAGGCGATTTTCCTGCAAGAGCCGGGCCAGGAGCAACGAGTCATTGCGGTCGGTCTTGGTCCGGCGGCCGGCGCGGGCGCGGACGCCGGCCGGGTCGGCCAGATGCAGGGCCTGCACCTTGGGGCGGACCGTGTCCCAGAACCAGTGGTAGAAGCCCACCGACTCGACGGCCACCTGGACCCCGGGGCCGTGGCTGGCGAAGTAGTCGGCGATCTGGTTGCGGCATTTGGTGGGAATGTCTTTTCGCTCCACCACCCTCCCGGCGCTGTCCAGCACGGTGGCGGTGAGCGAGGCCTTGTGCAAATCCACTCCAATGGTTTTCCGGCTAATCGGGTTCATAGTTGCTCGAAATCTCGGACGCTGCTTCCGCGTCGCAAGAGCAACATAGGCTTCACCTTGATCGAGCTTCTGGTGGTGATCGCGATCATTGCCATACTGGCCGGCCTGCTGCTGCCCGCCTTGAGCCGGGCCAAGGCGGAAGCCCGGCGCATTCAATGCGTGAACAATCTCAAGCAAATGGGGGTGGGCTTGCAGTTGTATCTCGACGAGTTTCACGCCTATCCGCCCTGGATTTTGCAGCCGCCCGGAACGATGTACAACACATTCTGGATGACGGCCCTGCAACCTTACGCGGGCTACGATTGGATGAATCGCAAGTTTCATTGCCCCGAATACACTGGACCGGTCGCCCAGTCCGTCTTCGACCATTTGGAGCCGGGCAGTTACGGGTACAACATGGACGGGGGTAGCCAGGAAAATGGGCTCGGATTCATGAATCACTCCCTGCCCAGGGATACGCCCGTTCCCGAGTCGGCCGTCGCAGCGCCCGCGGAAATGTACGCCATCGCCGACACCCGGTATTACATGCTTTACGGCCAATTTGTGAATCCCCAGACCAACATTCGCCCGGACGGCCTGGAAAGCTCGTGGGAGGTGAAAAAGTTTCGTCACGGGAAAGGGTTAAACGTTGTCTTCTGTGACGGGCACGTCCTGCTCGTCAAACGCGACTTCTTTATGGACGTGAAAAAAAGCGTCTTGAACTGGCATCGGAACCACCAAGTGGACGATCCCGATCCGTTGCCGCCTCCCTGAGCCGAAGCAAGGGCAATTGTCGGGCACTGGATCTCTCCTGCTCTTCCCTTGACGTGACCTTGTCGCATCAAACGCTTTTTTGACCGGTCGTCCCGGATTTCAAATTGACCGTCCTCGTTTTTCGCCGGTAACATTCGCGGTGATGTCCCAATCGCTTGCCAGATTCGCCGTCATGCTTCTCCTTGCCGCGACCGCCGGATGCTCCTGCCTTTGCGGGGGCGGGTCCACGGCCAAGAACGGCGTTCGCATCAGCGAACTGCCGGATCGCGTGCGCATCGAGATCAACGGGGAGCTTTTCTCCGAGTATTTTTACAAGGATGTCTCGCGGCCTTACCTCTATCCGATTCTCAGCGCGAGCGGGCAGAAAATGACGCGTCACTGGCCGATGGAGCAATTTCCCGACGAGGAGCACGATCACCCGCACCACCGGTCCTTTTGGTTCGCCCACGGGTCGATCAACGGCGTCGATTTTTGGTCCGAGGAGCCAAAGGCGGGCAAAACTGTCCATCAGAAATTCACGACCATCAAATCCGGCCGGGACATGGGCGTGATCCAGTCGCAAAACAAGATGGTTTCGCTGGAAGGAAAAGTCATCGCGACTGACGACCGGACCTTGAAGGTCTATAACCGCCCGGGGGTGCGCTTGTTCGATTACGAGGTCACCATTCATGCCTCGGAGGGAGATTTGGTCCTCGGTGACACGAAGGAAGGCACAATGGCCATTCGTCTCGCGGAGACCATGCGGCTCAAGGGCAAGGTGGGCAAAGGCCACATCGTGAACAGCGAGGGTGTGCGCGACGGGGAGACTTGGGGCAAGCGCGCCAAATGGGTGGATTATCACGGGCCGGTGGACGGCCAGACTTTGGGCGTCGCGATTTTCGACAATCCCAGGAACCCGCGTTACCCGACATGGTGGCATGTGCGGGACTACGGCCTGTTTGCGGCGAACCCCTTCGGCCTGCACGAGTTCGAGAAACAACCTGCCGGGGCCGGCAACATGACCGTCAAGGCGGGCGACAGCGTCACCTTCCGTTACCGCTTCTACATCCATCCGGGCGACGAGCGCGAGGGGAAGGTGGCCGAGCGG
>CAZMLP010000166.1:0-4515 GCA_964566745.1 uncultured Verrucomicrobiota bacterium
GCCGCGCTTGCTCGCCGCGTTCGAACGTTCGTCCGACGAGGCGCTGGGCCTCAAACTGGTCAGCGCGCTGGGCGAGTCGAAGGGCCGCTCCGGCCTGAGGCCCGAGATCGTGAAACCGCGCCTGACCAATTTTCCCATGACCGTCCAAGCCAGGGCGGACGAGGTGCTTTCCCGGTTGAACACGGACGCCGCCAAACAGCGCGCCCACTTGGATGAATTGTTTTCCCAAATCTCTGGCGGTGACGTGCGGCGTGGCCAGGCGGTGTTTAACAGCCCGCGCGCGGCCTGCTCGACATGCCATTCCATTGGCTATCAAGGCGGGCATGTCGGACCTGATCTCACCAGCATTGGCCAAGTGCGCACCGAGCGCGATCTGCTCGAGTCGATTGTGTATCCCAGCGCAAGTTTTGTGCGGAGCTTCGAGCCGATGTTTGTCGCCACGAAGACCGGCGCGGAATATAGCGGCGTTGTGCGTCGGGATGCCGCCGATGAGATTGTGCTGGTCACCGGGCCGGACGCGGAGGTTCACATCGCGCGCAACGATATTTCCGAAATGCGTCCCGGAACGGTCTCGGTGATGCCCCAAGGTCTCGACGAGCAACTGAACCGGCAAGAACTGGCTGACTTGGTCGCGTTTCTGAAAAACACGCGCTGGGGACCGCAGTGACCGGGGCGGAGGGGAATGAGCGGGGCAGGGCGGTGATTCAGTTGGCTCTGGAACTCGGCAGCCTATGGGCTTCGAACCGCAAGGCTTCTCGTGCTTGCGTTTTGGGATTTGCATGACCGGGTGCGATGTCCTAGAAATCAACTCCCGCCGAGGCGGGAACTTATGAAACCGGACGTCGAAATCTACGATACGACCCTGCGGGATGGTTCGCAGGGCGAGGGCATCAATTTCTCGGTATCGGACAAGATTCGAATTGCGGAGAAACTGGACACGTTCGGGGTTCACTACATCGAGGGTGGCTGGCCGGGGAGCAATCCAATGGACATCGAGTTCTTCGCGCAGACCAAGCGGCGCAAGTTCAAGAACGCCAAGCTCGCGGCCTTCGGCTCGACCCGGAAGAAGAACACCCCGGTGGAGCAGGACGACCAGGTTCGCCTGTTGCTCGACGCCGAGACCCCGGTGGTGACGATTTTTGGCAAGACCTCGATGCTGCATGTGAAAGAGGTGTTGCGGACCACGCCGGAGGAGAACCTGGCAATGATCGCCGACACGGTCCGTTTCTTGAAGGATCACGGCAAGAAGGTGATCTACGACGCCGAGCATTGCTTCGACGGCCACAAGCTCGACCCTGAATACGCGCTCGCGACCTGGCAGGCCGCCGAGCATGCCGGGGCGGACATGGTGGTGCTGTGCGACACGAACGGTGGCTGCCTGCCGGGTGAGGTGCAACGGATTGCCGCGCTCGCGCGCGGGAAGCTGGCCTGCCCCATCGGCGCCCACACCCACGACGACATAGGGTTGGGTGTGGCGAACGCGCTGGCACTGGTGGAGGCCGGGGCCACGCAAGTGCAGGGGACCATCAACGGCTATGGTGAACGGACGGGCAATTGCAACCTGACCAGCGTGATCCCGTGCCTGCATTTCAAGATGGGCAAGCGGGGCGTGCCGGCGAGCTCGCTGCGCAAGCTGCGCGAGATCTCGCAGTTCGTCGATGAGATCGCGAACATCCGCCATAACTCCCGCCTGCCCTGGGTGGGCGCGGCCGCCTTTGCCCACAAGGGTGGCACGCACGTGAACGCGGTGCAGAAGGTGGCGGGCAGTTACGAGCACATCGATCCCGCCCTGGTCGGCAACCAGCGCACGGTGCTGGTGAGCGATCTCTCGGGCCGCAGCAACATCGTGATGAAGGCCGAGGAGCTTGGCTTCAAGCTGGGCAATGACACGCCGGAGTTGAGGCGGATCCTCGAGCGCATCAAGCAGTTGGAGCACGAGGGGCACGAGTACGAGGCGGCCGAGGCGTCGCTTGCGTTGTTGATCCGGGGCATCTTGGAGCACCAGACGGAGCCAAAATTTTCCGTGGACGCCTATCACGTCTCGATGCGCGCCGAGGGGCAAAACTCGGTGTGCGAGGCGACGGTGAAGGCGCGCGTGGGCGACGTGGTTCATCACACCGTGGCGGATGGCGATGGCCCGGTGAACGCGCTGGACGAGGCGTTGCGCTCGGCCTTGGCGAAGTCTTTCCCGCAACTGAAGAAAGTCACCCTGACGGATTACAAGGTGCGCATCCTGGACAGCGCGACGGGCACCGCTGCGAAGACGAGGGTGTTGATCACATCAACCGACGGCAAACGCGAGTGGGGCACGGTGGGCGTGAGCGGCAACATTATCGAGGCAAGCTTGCGGGCCTTGGTGGACAGCATGGAGTTCGCGCTTTTGAAAAGGTAATGGAGGCGAATCCATAAACTTGCTTCTATTCCTAAAGAAAAAGTTCCATGGCGAAATACCTGATCTCATTTCCAAGCGCGGCAATGGTCGTGCCCGATGGCGAATGGGAGGCGGTTTGTCGCGACTCGCATGCGGTGATCGACGAGGCCAAAGCCGCCGGCGTGTATGTCTTCGGCGGCGGTGTCGACGAGACGGTCCCGCCGGTGCTCGTCTCGGCCGATGGTTCGTTTTCCGCAGGAGGATATTCGTGGGCGCCCCCGCTTAATGGCGGCTTAACGGTGCTCGAACTGCCCTCTCGCGAGGAGGCGATCGCGTGGGCCGCGCGCCTCGCACAGGCCTGCCGCTGCCAGCAAGAGCTGCGAGTGTTCGGGTTCGATCCCGCTTCTTAACATCTCGTTAAAATCCTCGGACGCCGCCGAGGCGAGCCTGCGCGCGCCGGTGGACAGCATGGAGTTCGCGCTGCTCAAGAAATGACCGGAAAAAGCCTGTTGACCGGGCGAAGGACGGTTTGCTAGCGTCCGCCCCGATGTTTTTGCCGGCCAGCATCCTTTTGACGGCGCGCGTAGTCGTAGTTGACTAACGCGACCTGATGCCTTGGCCAACGCTCGCAGGTCGCCCGCGGTTCCAAAACGGAACGCGGGTTTTTGCTTTGCGAGGGGCCGCGCCGGCAAGGCTGGCGAAAAAGGCGCGGTGACGGCGCACATCACTTAAAACCTATGCGACACACAATCTCGGTCTTGGTGGAAAACAAGTTCGGCGTGCTCACGCGCGTCGCCGGCCTGTTTAGCGGGCGCGGCTACAACATTGACTCGCTGAACGTCGCCCCGACGCAGGACGCCAGCACCTCGCGCATGACAATCGTCACGCGCGGGGACGAGGCGACTCTGGACCAAATCGTCAAGCAGTTGAAGAAGCTGGTGGACGTGATCCAGGTGCAGGACTTTCACGCGGGGGAGTATGTGGATCGTGAGCTGGTCCTGGTGAAGGTGGGCGTCGATTCCAAGTCGCGCGCCGAGGTGATGCAGATCACGGACATCTTCCGCGCGAAGATCGTCGATGTGCAGCCCAAGAGCCTGACCATCGAGATCACCGGCAACGAGAGCAAGGTGGAGAAGTTCATCGAGTTGATGAAGACGTTCGGCATCATCGACCTCTCCCGCACGGGCAAAGTGGCCCTCGCCCGCAAGTAATTTAACCACGCAAACCTCAAATAGAAAAAATCCATGCCTGCAAAAGTATATACGGACAAAGACGCCGACTTGAGCGTGCTCAAGGGCAAGACGCTCGCGGTGCTCGGTTTCGGCTCCCAGGGCCACGCGCACGCGCTGAACCTCAAGGAAAGCGGTTGCAACGTCATTATCGGCCTTTACGAAGGCAGCAAATCCATTCCGGTCGCGAAGGAAAAAGGCTTCGAAGTCTATCCCACCGGTGAAGCGGTGAAACGCGCGGACGTCATCATGGTCGCGTTGCCGGACACGAAACAGGCCGCCGCCTACACGAAGGACATCGCGCCGAACCTGAGCAAGGGCAAAACGCTGCTCTTCTCGCACGGCTTCTCGATTCACTTCAAGACCATCGTCCCGCCGAAGGATGTGGACGTGATTCTCGTCGCGCCGAAAGGCCCCGGTCACATCGTGCGCCGTCAGTATCTCGAAGGCAAAGGTGTGCCGTCGTTGATCGCTGTGTATCAGAACCCGAGCAAGAAGGCCAGGAAAGTGGCGCTGGCCTGGGCCAAGGGCATTGGCGGCACGCGCGCGGGCGTAATCGAAACCACCTTCAAGGAAGAGACCGAGACCGATTTGTTCGGCGAACAGACGGTATTGTGCGGCGGTGCCAGCGCGCTGATTCTTGCCGGTTACGAGACGCTCGTCGAAGCGGGTTATCAACCGGAGATGGCTTACTTCGAATGCCTGCATGAATTGAAGCTGATCGTTGACCTCATGAACGAGGCCGGCATCAGCGGCATGCGCTTTTCGATCTCCGAAACCGCCAAGTGGGGCGACATCACGGTCGGCCCCAAGATCATCGACGCCAGCGTCAAGAAACGGATGAAGGCGGCGTTGAAGGACATCCAAACCGGCAAATTTGCCAAGGGTTGGGTCTCTGAATACAAGGGTGGCTAC
>CAZMLP010000167.1:0-6208 GCA_964566745.1 uncultured Verrucomicrobiota bacterium
CGACCCGCTGGACGCGGGGGCGTACGGGTACGGGGACAACGGTTTTTCGAGCGTGACCTTTGCCGACGGGGCGGTGAATGGGGACGTGCACAACTATCAAGGCGTTTTGACACCCTCCGGCAACGGGCCGTTGACGGGGACATGGAAGCCGGACGGGCGGGCGGTTTCGCCGGCCACGGTGACGGACGGGACCACGCCGTCCTCGATTTTGGGCAACTTCAACGGGCACAATGTGAACGGGGCGTGGACGCTGCTGGTGGTGGATGCGCACACGGGCGGGACGGCGCAATTGACGGACTGGAGCCTGCATGTGACGGCGGTGCCCGAGCCCGCCACCGGCGCCCTGGCCCTGGCCTCCTTGCTTCTGGGATACGCGGCTTGGCGCAAGGGGCGCGCGAGCTAACCTCGTTTTTCGGGTTTAAGCGGGCTTGTCATCCGGCAGGCGCGTGCCAATACTCCGCGCACCTTTTCATGAGCACGCTTAATTTCGCCATTGTCGGCTGCGGCGGCATCACGCTGCAAAACCATCTCCCGGGCCTCGCCCTCTGCCCGGACGTCAAAGTCACGGCGCTTTGCGACTCGGACGCCGCCACGCTGGAGCGCGCCCGGCAGCAGACCGGTGTCACGATCACCTCAACGAATTACGAGGAGATCGTGAAGCGGGACGACATTCACGCGGTGATCATCGCGACGCCAAATTTCGTGCATCCGCCCGTTGCCCTCGCCGCCATGGCGCATGGCAAGCATGTCCTTTGCGAGAAACCTTTGGCGCTGAATTACGCCGATGCCAAGGCCATGGCCGACGCGGGGGATCGCGCCAGCGTGCGGCACATGACCGCGTTCACCTACCGGTTTGTGCCCGCGATGCGCTACCTCCGCGACCTCGTGCGGCGGGGCGACCTTGGCCAGCCATATCATTATCGCTCGTGCCGCTTGCAGGACTGGGGCACGCGCAACCTCGGCTGGCGGCAGGTGAAAAAACTCGCGGGCACGGGCGAACTCGGGGACATGCTCAGCCACCGGATTGATTTCGCGCACCTGTTGATCGGCCCGATGCGCCGATTGGTGGCGAACACCAAGATTGTCCACCACAACCGCCAAGGCGCGCCCAGCGACCTTGATGACTGGGTGGCGATCCTCGCCGAGTTTCAAAACGACGCCACGGGGGTGCTCGAGAGCAGCAAGCTCGCGAGCGGGCGCAATGAAAGCTGGCGCAGCCTCGATTACGTGGAATTGAACGGAACCGAGCGCAGCTTCGTGTTCATCACCGGCGAATGGAACAAGCTCCAGACGGGCAAGGCCGGCGGTCCCGGCCTTGAGACAATCACCATCCCGGAAGAATACTGGCGCTGGCCGGGCAGCCCGCGCGATCCGCGCGCCGGTGATCCTCTGGTGACCTTCCGCTACGATCAGGCGTGGGAGTTCGTCGATGCCATTCGCAACCAGCGTCCGTGCGTGCCGAGCTTTCACGATGGCGCGCGCGTCCAGGCCGTGAGCGACGCCGCCGTGAAATCCGCCGAGACCCGCCAGTGGGTGGATGTTTTCTGACACGCTGGACTCTATGTTCCGTTTTGTGTTCGCGCGTTGAATGCTTAAAGTAGCCATGGTGGACAACATCGAATTAAAACTTTCCGAGGCCGTGGCGTATTATTGGCGCACCCGATTGGCACAAACCAAACGCCAAAAAGAATCGGGGCGAAGTGATCACGGTTTGCGTGGCGCCGTCACCGGGGGAGCACAAATGGATGGTTTCATTAAACTGCTGAGGGATATTGTCTGCGCAGCAGGAATCGACAGCGGACATATCTATCACGACACGGCTCTCGAATTGCCCGGCTTCTTTCGACCCACGAAGAAATGGGATTTGCTCGTCGTACGAGACGGGCAATTGTTGGCCGCCTTCGAGGTGAAGTCTCAAGGCGGCCCGAGCTTTGGCAACAATTTCAACAATCGAATCGAGGAAGCCATCGGAACTGCTTCGGATTTGTGGACAGCCTATCGGGAAGGCGCATTTAAACGAGGATTACGGCCCTGGTTGGGCTATTTCTTCCTATTGGAGGACTGTGATGGCTCGCGCAAGCCGGTGAAATCCAATGAGCCTCACTTCAAGGTTTTTCCGGAGTTTGTAGACGCATCATACGCCCGCCGTTACGAGATATTTTGCCAGAAATTGATTCGCGAAAGGCACTACGACGCTGCATCGCTTGTTTTGTCCGGTCCAGAGACTGGTTTGAAAGGCGTTTACTTAGAGCCAACCGAGGAACTTGGATTCAGGAGATTGGCTACCTTGCTTTCAGAACATATCCGGGCAGGTAAAAAACTTTCCCCATGAACACTCCGCCATTTACGACACGGCACCGGTTGGTTCACGGAGATGCACGAGATTTATCCTTTCTGCCTGACGCCTCGATTCACCTGGTGGTGACTTCACCGCCTTATTGGACACTCAAGCGCTATAATGTTTCTGAAGGGCAAATGGGGCATGTGGAAGATTACGAGGCATTCCTGACCGAACTCACCAAAGTTTGGAAGGAATGCTATCGTGTGCTAGTGCCCGGAGGGCGAGTGGTCTGCGTAGTTGGAGACGTTTGTCTGTCGCGACGAGAGCACGGACGTCATGTGGTCGTACCCCTGCACGCGGATATCTGTGTAATCTGTCGCAGATTGGGATTTGACAATCTCAACCCGATTATCTGGCACAAGATCTCCAATGCTGTATTTGAAGCGAACACCACCAGCAAATTCTTGGGGAAACCGTACGAGCCGAATGCCATCGTCAAGAATGATATGGAGTTCATTCTCATGCAGCGGAAGCCGGGTGGATATCGCCAACCAACAGAAGAGCAACGGAAGCTTAGTGCCATTCCCAAGGAAGAATTTAATGAATGGTTTCGTCAGATTTGGACGATTACAGGCGCGTCGACGAAAGACCATCCTGCCCCGTTCCCCTTGAACCTCGCGAGCCGCTTAGTGCGTATGTTCTCGTTTCACGGTGACACCGTGCTGGACCCTTTCAACGGCAGTGGCACGACGATGCTTGCGGCCATGAACAGCGAACGGCACAGCATTGGTGTGGAAATTGATCCACACTACTGCCGTCTCGCATTAGGTCGTCTCAATCGGGAAAACACCAATCTTTTTTCCAGGGCACGAGTGGAGTTTGAAGATTCCACTGAGGTTCAAAATGACGCGCTCGAAATGCGCGATAGTTTAGTCATTTCACCAGTTTCGCCGGGCCTAAAACGACGGAAAAAGGCGGCGGTTAACTATTCAAAACGAAAGCGCGGCGCGCCGGTGGAGTGATTTCTGCAGCAAGGTGCTGCTTCGCTTCAATATGAAGCGCTGGCTCGTCAGCTTTGCCTTGGTGTTGTCCGTGACGGCCACTCTTATCCTATGGTGGAACCGGCCGTCGGCGCGTTTGCGTCGGCAGGTCAATTTCTGGGCGCACGGCAGCGCGTGGAGTGATCCCAACCTGAATTGTTTTGAGGCCGAGGCACGGCAGGCGGAGGGATTGCAGTCTCTTGGTCCCAAAATCATTCCGCTGCTGCTGGACGACCTGGAGCGCGGTGACTCCCGTCTGGACAACTTGCTGCTCCGCGGTCCGCCGGGGTTGCAAAAAATGGCGACTGGCGGTTTGGCGGCATCTTTTCGCCACCGGCGCGAGGCGGCGAGAGCATTGGTGCTCCTGGGAGTGGAATCGAAGCCATACGTGACCCGGCTCTTGCACCAGTTCGGCGGTAACGACGACCAAACTCTTCCGTTCGTGGCGGAGTTGCTCGGAGTGATCGGGGAAAACAAGCCGGAAATCACCACGATGCTGGAGAAGTTCGCGCGCGGAACGTATCCGCCGATGGAAGAGGCGCGGACCTTGGCGGCCATTTCCCTGGCCCGGCTTCAGCCGGCCAATGGCAATGCCCTCCATTTGGCAAACCGCTGGCTGGCCGAGCTGGATCAATTTGACCCGGTGTCGCCATGGGAACCCGCGCTCGCGCTGGCCCGGATGGGGCGGGCCGCGCTGCCTTTTGCGCCGGGATTACAGGGCGTTCTGGATCGCCGGGAATCGATGCGCCCGTCGTTGTCCCTGGTTCGTCAGCGATATGCGGCTTGCGCCCTGTGGAAAATGAAGGGCACGCCGGAGGACGCGCTCGCCTTCCTCTCCTTGCTTCAGCGCGAATGGCTTTCCCGGAAAAGCGCGCGGGTGGAGGTCGAGATTTGCCAGCTCGCCCGCGAATTGGCGGAAATTCCAGAATTCAGCGCGCGAGCGCGGCCCACGCTGGAGGCGATGGGCGAGCGCAAGGAACCGGAATTTGACGCGTTACGGGCGGATGCGTTGCGGCGGGTTAAGGCGGCGGCCGCCCGGCCTTGACCGTCCGGCGCGCCTCGTCATCCCGCCAAAGCTTGTCCAGGGGCGGCGGGTCGCGAAAACTCCCTTGCCAGTCCGGCCCGCCTGTGGAAACGTGCGCCCGCGTTTGATATGGCACACGTGAAACTCCACATTCCGGGCCCCGTCGAGGTTAGTCCCAAAACCTACGAGGCGTTTTGTCGGCCGATGATCGGCCATCGCGGCCAGGGCTTCAAAGACCTGTACGCGAAGATGCAGCCCCAGTTGCAGACACTGCTCTCCACGAAGCAACTGGTCTATCTCTCCACCTCGTCCGCCTGGGGCGTGATGGAAGGGGCCATCCGGAACCTCGTCTCCAAAAAGGTGCTGAACTGCATGTGCGGCGCCTTCTCGGACAAGTGGCTCGATGTCTCGAAACGCTGCGGCAAGGAGGCCGAGGGCTTGCAAGTGCCGTGGGGCTCGCCCATTCGCGCCGAGGCCATCGACCAGAAGCTGGCCACCGGCCAGTTCGACGCGCTCACGCTCATTCATAACGAGACGAGCACCGGCGTGATGAGCCCGATCAACGAGATCGCCGCGCTGAAGAAAAAGTATCCCGATGTGATGTTCATTGTGGACGCCGTCAGCTCGATGACCGCGCTGCCCCTCAACTTTGACGAGTTGGGCATCGACGTGTTGCTGGCCGGGACGCAAAAGGCCTTCGCGCTGCCGCCCGGCCTCGCGGTGTTTGTCTGCTCGCCCGCCGCGCTGGCGAAGGCGGCGACGATCAAGGATCGCGGCTACTATTTCGATTTCGTCGAATTCCAGAAGAACGCCGCCGAGAGCATGACGCCGAGCACGCCGAGCATCGGGCACATTTACGCGTTGTCGTCCAAGCTGGACGATTTCTTCTCGGAGGGTTTGCCGGCGCGCTATGCCCGCCACAAGCAGACCAACCAAATGACCCGTGATTGGGCCGCGCGCCATGGTTTCACGCTCTACCCCGAGGCGGGTTTCGAGTCGATCACACTTACCTGTGTCAATAATGGCGCGAAGCCGGGCGGTCGCGCGGTGGATGTCGCCAAGCTGCAAAAGCTTGTGAAAGACCAGGGGATTCTCATCGACGGCGGCTACGGCAAAATCAAAGGCACGACTTTCCGCCTCTCGAACATGGGAGACGAGACGCCCGAGACCATGAACCGCCTCTACGCGGCGCTCGACTCCGCGATGGCGAAGCTTTGATCGAGACCGGTCGATAAGCGGTTTTAAACCGCAATTTTAGGCTGGCTCTTGGGGCAAGTCGGCGTAGGGTGTGATTGAACCCCAGTAAATCACATCTCGCATTATGGACATCACGTTCCGTTGTCCGACTTGCAACCAGGAACTGGCCGCTGACGAAACCCTGGCCGGGTCGGAGATCGATTGCCCCTCATGCAACAATAAGATTGGCATTCCCGCGCCGGCGGGCGGCGTGCCGGTCAGCACCCACACCCCGGCCAAGGAGGAAAAGCATTTCGTCGTGCCGGTGCACGAGCAGCCGGTCGAGGCATTGATTCGCAAACCGCGCCCGCCGCTGGAGTTCGCCAAGGATGGCGACAAGAAGATGCGCATCCGCTGCATCAAGCGCACGGAATGCGTCGAGGTGGGCAAGGACCATTTCGAGGAGATCGTCACCGACTTTCTGGGCAAAGTGGGCGATGCCAACGTGGTGAGCATTAACACGATCTATTACTCCACCATCGACATGGGGTCGCGCCAAATCCTGATGGATTACGGCCTCCTGATCGTCTATCGGGGCTGAACCTCAGCGCTGGCAGCCGGGGCAGTAGTAGGTGCTCCGCGCGGCCTGCACCACCCGGCGGATCTTCCCGCCGCACCGCCCGCATT
>CAZMLP010000168.1:0-2925 GCA_964566745.1 uncultured Verrucomicrobiota bacterium
TCCAATTCGTGCTTCCCGCCGCTTCGATGGATTGCAGGCTGTAGTTCTTTCCCCGCGTTGTGGCGACGGAAAGCGAGAACCCGCCTGGTCCGCCGCCAAAGGAAAGGATTCGGACCCTCCTGGTCAACAGACGCGCGATGCCATGATGCGCCGCTCCCCCCGCCATCGTGAAATCTCCCGCGATCAACGTGTTGCCATCCGGTTGTCGCGCGACCGAGTACACGCCGCCGGTTACTCCTCCCGTGACACTCTCTGCATCGAGCGACCCATCGGGGGCGATCCAGGCAATTCCCGCGCGAGCCATGCCATTCACCTTGGCAAAAGTTCCGCCAATCAGGATTTTGCCATCGTCCTGGACCGCCGCGACATTGGCTGGCGCGTCGGAAACCGGCGGATTAAAAGCGGCATCTGCGGCGCCCGAGGGAACCAACCGTTGCAGCGAATAAACTGGCAGCGGATCACCGTATCCGCTACTGACCCGCCCGGCCAAAATATTTCCATCTGGCTGGAGCGCAAGGCAGCTGACATTGGCCTCGTAATATACTCCGCCGATACCGATGCTCTTGCGGGCGAAATGCTCGGGAGAAAAGCCAGTGGCATCCAGACCATTGGTGGTGGCACGGCCGAAGCCAGCCCAAACCCCGTTAAAACCTCTCGTCATCCCTTCCATTGTGTCAAACTCGCCAGCCAACAGCAATTGCCCGTCCGTCTGCAACGCAAGTTGGGTGATGAAGGCCGGCCTCGGGATCCAGTCACGTCCCTGCTCATAGACGGTGGCAAATCCTTTGTAGGCCGGATCCGGACGGCCATCCGGTGACAAGCGCATCACACTGCTGATATTATCGTTGGTGCGGCAATTGAAACTGCCGGAGACCATAATAGACCCGTCAGGCAAAAGAAGGATTCCGTTCACCACTGGCGGAATGATGACATTACCCAGGACCGGAGGCTGGAAACCATTATCGACCGTGCCATCGACGTTCAGGCGGGCAAGGACCGTTCCGCCGATCAAAATCTTTCCATCCGGCTGCAGCGCGATGGCATTCACCACCGCCGGGATGGTAAACGGGCCGCTGGACAAATCAGGGATGGCGATTTGAAAGGGAGTCACGGTGTCCGGGCTGCCGTCGGCATTCAAACGCGCCACCCGCCGGAACGGCTGTCCCCCCACCGAGTCAAACGTCCCGCCGATGATTATTTTTCCGTCCGGTTGGGCTGCGACGGCATAAACCAATCCAGCGGAGCCATTCGTTCTCGTGGCATCGGCATTAAATCCCGGGTCCACTGCAACGGAGGCCGACAAAAGGCTTCCCCCAACAAGGAAAGCGGCCAATCCAAACTGCCAACAGGGTTTCATTTTAATTCATCTCCCAGCCTCATTTCTCTCAGCATCATCCATGCCCTCAATCTGGGACAGACGCCGAGGTTGCTTTTAAGGGGAGGCTCCACCGTGCCATTATACAGTTGCCGTAATACGGATGAAATTGCCTAAAACCCGGGAGTTCCAAAATTGGGGTTGAAACGACCGGTCTCATTTTCATAGGTTAATCGTAACCCAATCGAATCCCCTATGAAACGAACTGCGTTATTGCTGTTTGCATCTATTGCCATCCTCGCAAACTCTTCCCAAGCAGCCGACATTCGGCAGGGCCTGGTCTCTTACTGGCCCCTGGACACGCTGGATCTCGGCAGCGGAACCACGCCGGACGTGGTGGCCGGGAACAACCTGACCCTCTATAATATCACCGACGCGAGCTCGCTCGTCACGGGCAAGTTCGGCAAAGCCCTTCAATTTGACGCTTCGGTGCAGCAGCTCGCCTACTTCACCGGGGACACAAATCTGGACCTCGGCCTGCCCATCACCGCGAATGCCTCCTACACGATTTCGCTTTGGGTGAATGGCACGGGGACCGGCCAGTCGGATTTGCGCTATTTCTGCGAGTCGGCCGTGGTCACCGCGAACAACAATCCGCTCTACGGACTGGGCAGCCAATCGGCCGGCGCCAATGCCAGCACGCGTGTCTATCTGCGCAACGGCACAGGCGGCGTGCTGGTGGACACCACGCCCACCAACGCGGTGCTGGACGGCGTGTGGCGGCATGTGGCGGCAGTGTATGATGCCGGCACATTCACGCTTTATGTGGACGGCCAGAAGGCGTTCAGCGGACCCTACGCGGCCGACACGGCCAATGTGTGGGACACCACGTCCATCGGCGGCATTGTGCGCGCGGCCATCGACCACTTCATCACCGCCAGCATGGACGACGTGGCGGTTTGGGCGCGCGCGCTGTCCCAGGCCGAGGTGCAAAGCGTGATGACCAATGGCCTGCAAACGCCGGTTCCGAAGTTCGTCCCGGCTTTCTCGGCGAATCCGGCGAGCAACACCAACCTGTTGAACGGCGACACGGTCATTTTGAAGGCGGGCGTGTATGGGAGCCGGCCGATGACCTATCAATGGACCAAGAACGGCAGCCCGATTGCCGGCGCGACCGGGCTGTCCCTCACGCTCGCCAATGTCACCGCCGCCGACTCCGGCGGCTATGCCCTCGTCGCCTCCAACGCCCAAGGCTCGGCCACCAGCGCAATCGCCAGCCTGGCGGTGGGAAACTTTGCCGCGCCAAACATCACCAGCGGACTCATTTCCTACTGGCCGCTCGACACCGTCATCGGCACAAAGACGCCGGACTTGGTGAGCGGGTACGACATGACCCTCGTCAACATGACGGCGACGAACCTCGTCGAAGGCAAGTGGAGCAAGGCGATGAAATTTGACAACGCCACCCACACGCTGCTCCAGCGCGTGGACAACAAAGGCGAGGACCTGCCCATTTACAACAAGTCCGAGTTCTCGATCTCCATGTGGCTGAACGGCGCCGCCAACCAGACGGACCGGCGCGTCTGGTCCGAGGGGTCCACCGCGAACAA
>CAZMLP010000169.1:0-4673 GCA_964566745.1 uncultured Verrucomicrobiota bacterium
ATCGGCCAGCATCACCACGCAGTTTCCCGGCACGAGCCTTGGCAACCAGCTCAAGCAAGTGGCGCAGGTCATCAAGCTCCGCACCACCACCGGTATGAGCCGTCAGGTGTTCCTCTGCATGCTCGGCGGATTTGACACCCACGGCTCGCAAAGCTGGCAGCAGTGGGACTTGCTCAAACAGGTCTCCGAGGCGATGCTGGCCTTCTATAATGCGACCGTCGAAATGGGCATCCCCGACAAAGTCACGGCCTTCACGATGTCTGACTTCGGGCGCTCCCTCCAGCCGAGCGGCACGGGTAGCGACCACGGCTGGGGCAACCATCATTTGATCCTCGGCGGCGCGGTGCAGGGCGGCAAGGTGTACGGGAAATTCCCGACGCTGGCGCTTGGCGGGCCGGACGATTGCGGGTCGCGCGGCACATTATTGCCCTCCACCTCGCTGGACCAATACGGCGCGACGCTCGCCTCGTGGCTCGGCGTGCCGGCCGGCCAGATGACCTCCGTGTTTCCGAACATCCAAAACTTTGCCACGCCGAACTTGGGCTTCCTGGGGTGAAATAGACCGCTGAAGCGCACGTGCCAGCGCGTCCCGAGACGCCGCCCCCTGCGGTCCTCTCGGGACGCGCTTTTCTTCACGGTTAAACGGCGCGGCGGTCGGGCTTTTCGAGATGGAATGGCCCGTTCGGCGCCCGATGTCTGCTGGCTTGATCCCTAACGCGGCTCGCCTAAAGTTCCGGCAAGGCATGCTCGGTTTCATCATCAATGACCTGCTGAACTGGAGGTATTACCTCGACAATCCGGTCGCGTTGATTCCAGTGCTGTTCCAGCTTTGGATGCTGGTGGACGCCGTGCGCCGCGAGGAGTGGGCGTGGGCGGTTTTCATCTTTGTGTTCCCGGTCCTGACGGCGGTGTTCTACTTCTTCATGGTGTATCGGGCGTCTCCCTCCGCGACACGGGGCTTCGAACTGCCCGGTGCCGGCAGTCGCCGGCGCATCAAGGAGCTCCAGGCTCAGATCCACCATCTCGACAAGGCCCATCATCACTTGGAGTTGGGAGACGTCTATTTTCGCCAGGGCAAGCTGGCCAAGGCCGAGGCGAGCTACCGCGCGGCGCTGGAGCGCGACGCTCAGGACATCGACATCCGCGCCCACTTGGGTCAGTGCCTCCTGCGTCTTGGTCGCGCGGCGGAGGCCAAGCCCTTGCTGGAAAAGGCCTGCGCGGAGAATCCCAAACATGATTTCGGTTACTCGCTCATGGCGCTGGCCGAGGCCCACACGGCGCTCCAGGAGAACGACCAGGCCGTCGCCGTCTGGCGGCGCGTCCTGGCGGATCACGCCTATGCCCGCGCCCGGGTGCAACTGGCCGGCCTTCTCATGGCCAAGGGCGAGCGCGACGCCGCCCGGGACGAGTTGCGCGAGACGCTCGCTGATGACGCCCACGCGCCGCATTACCAGCGCCGCCGGGACAAGGTCTGGATTCGTCAGGCCAAGGCGCTGTTGCGCCAGTTGAGCTGAGCGGGCAGGCTCGAATCGTTCTTTTCCAGCGAGCAAAAAACCCGCCTGGAATCACTTCCCGGCGGGTTTGAAATGGATCGGGTGGCTTTCGCTTACTTCAACGTCGTGTTTGCCTGCGCGGTCTTCTCTGTCACCAGCTTGCCGCCCGCTTTGAGAATCGCCTCCCGATAGTCGTTGAGGATGTTCAGCGCCTCGGTGGTGTAAACGTCGAGCTTTGCCGCGTCACTGTTGTCGTCATCCAGCTCTTCCTCGTCTGCCTTGGCCGGATCGGCGGCATTGGTGTCATCCGTTTTGCCGTTCTTTGCCAGGGTGAGCGGCTTGTGCTGGTCGATGATCGCCAGGGTGATCTCGTAAATCTTGTCGCTGGTCGGCTTGCGGGCGGCGCGCTCTTTTTTGCGGGCCTCATCGCGCGACTTGAACTCGTCCCGCTCCTTGAGCCGCTTCGTCTCGTTCAACGAAATCGATTTGTCCTGCAATTGTTTCTTCAACAACTCGATGTCCTCGTTGAGGTAATTGAAATCGCGGTCGGACTTGATCCGGCTGGCGCTGCTCTTGCGCAACTCCGCGAGGTAGGGGCGCACCCGGTCCTGCTTCAAATAAGGCAGGGGAGTGGTGCTGTCCGCCGGGAGGCAATTGGGCAAATTGGCCTCGCCCAGCTCCAGATAATCGTAACGCGAGGGCAAAACCACGTCCGGCGTCACACCAATCATTTGCGTGGTGCCGCCGGCGATGCGATAGAACTTGGCCACCGTCAGCTTCAACTTGCCCGGGTCCATCGCGCCTTCCTCGTTCATGTAGAGGTTCAGCGGCAGGAGCTTTTGCACCGTTCCCTTGCCGTGGGTCGTCTGGTCACCGACGATCAGCGCGCGGCCATGATCCTGCAATGCCGCCGCTGTGATCTCGGACGCGGAGGCGCTCAGCTTGCTGACGAGCACAATGAGCGGGCCATCCCACGCCACTTTGCCGTTGTCCTGGTCCGAGTAAACCTGGTTCCCGCGTCGCGGATCCTTCTCTTTCACCTGCACCACCGGGCCTTTGGGGATGAACAACCCGGTCAAATTAACCGCCTCCTCCAGGATGCCGCCGCCGTTGCGGCGCAAATCCAAAATGATGCCGGTGACATTTTCTTGTTTCAGCCGGTCGATCAGGCGCTCCACATCGCGGGCGCAACTCTCGTAAAATTGGGGCAGGTCAATCACGCCAAGCTTTTGCGGCACGCCATTGGCGTCCGGATGCTCCACCAGACGGGCCTTGGCGAAGGAATCGGCGATCTTGATTTCGTCGCGGGTGATCTTCACGACCTTCTTTGCCTCCGTGGTGTCCGCCGGTTGCACCGTCAAGCGCACCTCCGTGCCGCGCGTGCCGCGGATCAATTGCACCACCTTGTTCAGGGGCATTTCGACCACATCCACCGGTTCGGCGTCGGCTTGGGCCACCGCCACAATTTTGTCGCCGACTTTGAGCTGCTTGCTCTTGGCGGCGGGCGCGCCCGGGACCAGATGCATGATTTTGGTGTAACCGTCATCCGCCTGGAGCGTCGCCCCGATCCCGGAAAGCTTGAGCGTGATGCTCTTGATCTGGAATTCCTCGGCCTCGGTGGCGTTCTGATAATCCGAGTGCGGGTCGTAAGAGTGCGCCAGCCCGTTCAAATAAAGCTGGAGCACTTCCTCGTGGGTCAGATCCTTCATCGTGTGAAGGAGCCGGTTATAGCGCCGGGAGATGGTCTTGAGCGTCTCCTCCGGGTTGTATTTGGCCGGTTCCGCCTTGGCGATCGCCTCGCCTCCCTTGGGCGTCGAGGTTTCCTTCTTTTTCTCCTCCGCCTTTTTCGCCTCGCGATCCAGGAACGCCAGCCGGTCCTGCAATAGCTCGAACTTCACCCGCAACCGCCACAGTTTCTCGGCCTCCGCCTGGTCCTTGGGCCACGGGCTTTTGTTGCGCGTGGGGGTAAAGGACTCGTCGGCCGTGAAGTCAAACTGCTCCTTCAGCAGGCGCTGGGCGCGGTCATCGGCCTCGGTCAGGCGCTGCAAATACCGTTTGAAAATCTCGAAAGCGGGGCTGATGTCCCCCTTGATGGTGTCGTCATCCAGCTCGTCGCCGTATTTCTTGGTGAATTCATCGATGTCCGGCTGGAGAAAGATCATCCGGTTGTAATCCAGCGCGTCGAAGTAATTCTTCAGAAACATCTGGGAGACAGTGTCATCCAGCGCGGCGTGCTTGAAATGGTATCGCTCCAGCAAGGTGCCGACGAACTGCGCCACATGCCCGGCTTGGTCCAGCGTCAGGTCCTTCCGGAGGGAGCTCCCGGCGCCTGTGGCGGGAGTGTCGGCGCGAAGGCCGCAGGGGGCCAGCGCCAAAAGCAAAATCAAGGTGAACAACTGTTTCATAGTATTCTGGGAACAATTTGCCCTGTATAGACACAATAGCAACCCTGTTTCTTCAATTATGTGACGAAAGAGGGAAACCGCCGATTGGGCGTTCGTCGCCGGGATTTCGCGGCTTTGAATGGGCTGGAATGCCATTGAAAACCCGCCATTTTCTCGCCCAGGCTTTGTGCGGTCGTGAGGTTTGATTTCTCCTGAGCTATTTGAAAAGCGAAGCTGTTTCGTCAACGTCGATGCGGTGTGAAAGGAATTGGTCAGCAAGGCGAAGATGACTTGCAAGGAAATGGAGAAACAGTTGGATTTCGGGCAGAAATGTGTAGAATCGGCTTTGAAGGGAGGCGAAACAGCCCTCGAAGCGATGAAAGACTTGGGCGATCCCAATTTGCCAACGGCAAAAGGCTATTCGGCGCGCGGGGCGGTCCTCCGCCAGTTGCAGGTCTGGCTCAAGGAGCAAGACCCCGGCTTTGGCGGATTGATCCGGGTGCAAAACAAGCGGCAGGAGTTTCTGTGGGTGCATCCCCAGTTCGAGCGGGAATATTAATCTGCAAATGGCCCATAGCCGCAAAATCAGGCGCTTCAAGTGTGGCCCGCCTGCGGTCTCCGAGGTAGGGACGCGTCGCCGACACGTCCGGGAACTCGCGAAAGGCGTAAGTTCAACCCCAAGCCATCGACACCAACCTGCCCGGAAAGCAAACCATCCGCTCAAAGAAAAGCCGTCAGATTTCAAGCCATTCAACCCAATTCAAGGCTCGGCACGAGAGTGTGGCCAGCCTGCGAC
>CAZMLP010000170.1:0-4151 GCA_964566745.1 uncultured Verrucomicrobiota bacterium
CGGTGCTCTTGCTGGCCGGGGCCGGGGCGCTCGGTGTCTTTCCGATCTATCACGCGCTGACGCAATACATCTCGCCGGACCATCAGGGAAAGGTCACCGGAGTGGCCAGTGTCGCGGCGTGGGTGTTCGCGCCGCTGGCCCAGTGGCTTTTCGGCCGTCACATCGACCGCTCCGGCTCTTTTGATTTGGGCCTCGCCCTGTCCGGCGCCATGCCGGCGCTCGCGTTCGCGCTGCTTTACTTCGGCTGGGGTCACGATAAAAAAGAGCCGAATCCCGAACGCGACGCGCTCGTCCATTAAACCATGACCTCTCCCAAGACCACTTCATCTCCACCTGTGAAGAGTCCCCCCGCCGCCGGTAAATGGAGCCGTCGCCAGTTCGTGAGCTCTCTCGCCGTTGCCGGCGCGGTTGGTCTCGCACCCGGTCCCGCGTTGCGCGTGACGGCTGCCTCATCGCGACGAAAAAAGGTCGCGATTCTCGGCACTGTCGTCCGCAAACACTCGCACGCGCAACATTTCATCGACCGGTTTCTCGAAGGTTACGGCTGGGAAGGCGGGCATCACTGGCCGGACATGGAGGTGTCGCTCTACATTGACCAGTTCCCGCCGGAGGACCTGGCCCGGGAGCGCGCCCAACGCCACAAGATCCGCATTTATCCGACGGTGGAGGAGGCGCTGACGCTCGGCGGTTCCAAGCTCGCGGTGGACGGTGTGCTCATTATCGGCGAGCATGGTGATTATCCCCGCAACCATCGCAACCAGACGCTTTACCCGCGTTACAAATTCTTCAAACAGATCGTCGGTGTGTTCGAGCGAAGCGGTCGCGCCGTGCCGGTGTTCAATGACAAGCATCTCTCCACGGACTGGAACGAGTGCCACGAAATGGTGGCGGATTCCAAACGGCTCCATTTTCCGTTCCTGGCCGGCTCCTCCCTGCCGGTCACGTGGCGGATTCCATCAATAGATTTTCCGCACGGCGCGCCGCTCGCGGAAAGCCTGGCCATTTGCTACGGCGGCGTGGACTCCTACGATTTTCACGGACTCGAGACCGCGCAATGCATGTCCGAGCGGCGGGCGGGCGGCGAGACGGGCGTGGCGGCGATTCAAGCGGTCACCGGTCAAAAAGTGCTCGACCTGATCGAGCAGCGGCCGGACACAAAAAGTCTCCTCTTTGCCGCGCTGGCCCGCAGCCATACTGTCAAAGGCCGGCCTGGCTACACTTTTGGCGTTCCCGACATGGGTTGGCTGCGCGAGAACAGCTCCACTTTCACCGGCTATTTTATCGATCATCGCGATGGATTGCGCACTACGATGCTTTTGTGCAACAGCCTGGTCCGCGATTTCACTTACGCCGGGCTGCGCCAGGACGACCACCAAGTCATCTCCTGCCAGATGCATTTGCCGATGCCGAACCACATCTCCACCACGGCGGATTTTTTCAATCCCTTGGTGCATCACGTCGAGCAAATGATCCACACCGGCAAGGTTCCATACCCGGTGGAGCGCACTCTGTTGACCTCGGGTATGACCCTCAAGGCGGTGGAATCGCTCTGGCGGGAGCAGGCCAGGATTGAGACGCCCGAGTTGGACGTCCGTTACGCCGTGTCGCCCACCTCAACCTACTGGAGGGCCTGAGCGATGAAAGAATTGAACAAGCTGGCGTTCATTTGCGAGGACTTCGCGCCCGGACTGCCATCGCAACAACTGCTCGACCGCTTTCTGCTGGGCTATCCGCGCGACGGCGAGTTTCGTCGCTTGGAGGGCTGTGTGGTTACCGCCTTCTGCGCCGCGCCGGAGTCTGACGCGGCGCTGCGTCAGCGCGAGAAGGATCACGGCCTGCGAGTGGCGGACAGTGTGACGCAGGCGGTGGGCGAAGCGGACGCGGTGATCATCGCGCGAAAAGGGGCCGGCGTGGAAGGAAATGACGAGTTGCTGGAATACGCCCTGGAGCACAGCCGGGCGGGCAGCCGGTTCTTCATTCACGGCACGCTCGGATCGTCAGTTGAATCCGCCGCCACGTTTTATGAGCAGACGGCGGGGCGCGATATTGTGTTCGCGTCTGGAACCGCCACTACGTTTGCTCCGCTGCTGCCAGCGATTGAGCCACCCGCGGGTCAATCGCTTAAGGAAGCGTTGATCGTGGTGCAAGGCGCCTCGCCCGAGGCCGAGTTGGACGCGATCGCGGGGTTGCTTCCGTTGATCGAGAAACGCAAGGGTGGAGACCTCGGTGTGCGTCGCGCGCGGTGTCTCGCGGGAGAAGCCGTGTGGCGGGCCGGCAAAGCGGGCGAATGGTCGTGGAAGTTGCTCGCGGCGGCGATTTCGCGCTCGGACAATCCGCTGGGCGACCCCGAGAAGGACGGGCGCACGCAGGATTTGGTTGGATTGGGCCTGGTTCCAAAGCTGGCGAAAAATCCGCGCGGTTGGCTGCTGGAACATGGTGATGGATCGCGCGCCGCGCTTCTGGTGCTGGATGGTGTGGTTGGCGATTACAATTTTGCGGTCTCGACGGGCGCTGGAAAAATCCTTTCAGCGCAACTCTTTCGGTTGCCGAAGCCAATGGAGCATCAATACAGCTTCCTGGCGGCCAAGGTGGAGGATTTCTTCCGCTCTGGCGAGCGCCCTTGGCCGTTTCGCCGCGACCTGCTCGCGACCGGGCTAATGGAGGTGTTTGGGCGAAGCGAGTCACGCTCCGGCAAGTGGGTGGAGACGCCGCAGTTAGTGTTCAAGCCGAGGAAAGGGTAAGGACGCGTCGCCGACGCGTCCGGGCCACATCACAGAACGGAGAGTCTGTTTCCTGCTGTTTTGGCAAATTGTGCTTATCGGACGCGCCAGCGGCGCGTCCTACCTTTGTGAGGCAAGAAACTCGATGAGATCAGCGGCTTCTTGAGCCGTCAGGCTCTGCAAGAGTTGCTCCGGCATGAGCGATAGTTTTTGCGGCTCGATTTTGGCGATGTCCGCCGCCGGGATGGTCACCTGCTCGGCGTTCGCGTTTTTCAACACCACACCGGTGGCGTCGCGTTTCAGCACGAAGCCAGTGTTCGACAATTCTCCTTTGGTCTCGACGGTGTAAGCGATGAATTGCGCATCGATGTTCTTCGATGGCTCAAGGATGTTTTCGAGCAATTGCGCACGGGTATATTTTTTGCCGATCGCGCTCAGGTCCGGGCCAAAGTCCTTGCCTCCGAATTTCGTGCGATGGCAGGTGAAGCACTGCGCGCCGCCCTCTTGATAAAACAATTTCCGTCCATTCGTGGCGTTGCCTTTGAGACTGAGAATCGAGTCAGGCTCGATGTCCGCGCCCAGCGTTTTGACCCGCTGATCATCGGGCACATATCGCTCGAACAAATCCCGCACAAGTGGATTGGCATGACGGGTGCCTTGGACCAGCAGAGGGGCTTTGAACACGCCACGGATGGATTGATCGTCCATCACGCGGATTGCTGCCAGCGCGCCGCTTACCGAATTGAGCAGCGAGTCAATTTCGGCGGAATTCCATTTGCCTGCGCGCAGTTTCGCCAACCAGTCGCTTTCCCGCTGCTGGCGGGCAATGGCCGCCGCGGAGGCGTTCGTTCCCTCGGCCTTCATCTCCGCGATCCAATGATAAAGCACGTCAATGCCTTCCTCGTCCACCAGTCGCGACCCGATGTAAGGCATGCGCCCGCGCCCTAGCTTGGAGACACGATAATAGAGCGTCGAGCGGCAAGGATCGCCTGGTGCAACAATGCGGGCATCCTCCATGCTGAAGCCGCCTTGCATCGGCTTCGCGCCAACCAGCAGGGTCTTCTCCAAAGGCAACTCGTAATTCATATACACGATCACCGAGCCGCCCGCGTGCTCGCGATGGCAGGGCGAGCAGTTGGCGTGCAAATAAGAGCGCGCCCGGTCACTGTAGCTGGCGGTGGTGTCATGGGGATCGCGCAACCGTGGCACACTTTTAGTGTCCGCTGGACGGTCGAAAAACCCGGCTTGGGCGAATTGTTGCAGTTGGTCGACGCCGTGGGCCGGTTTGTTCAATTGCAGGGCGTTGAATCCGAGCGCGAAGCCGTTCCAGGAATTGTGGCAACGCAAGCATTCCGCGCGGCTTTGGAAGCGCCATTGTTGTTCGCGTTTGCCGCCGGGCGCGTGCGCGTCCTTCACCATGACCGTTTGGCT
>CAZMLP010000171.1:0-3240 GCA_964566745.1 uncultured Verrucomicrobiota bacterium
TGGTGCAGAATCCCGGACGCTATGTGATCAAGCCGAGCGGCGAAGCACAAAATGTGAAACGGCGGCTATTCGTCGGCGAGGAAGACGATGGGCAGGACGTGATCCGCATGCTGGAAGCGTACAAAAAGGCGCTATCAGACGAGATCAAGGTGTTTCAGTTGCAGCGGCGCGTGACAGGCGTGGAAGTAGCGGTGGGCGGATTTTTCAATGGCAAGAATTTTATTTACCCGATCAACGTAAACTTCGAGCACAAGAAGCTTTTTCCGGGGGATATTGGGCCGCCGACGGGAGAAATGGGCACGTCGATGTTCTGGAGCGGGCCAAACCAGCTATTCAATCAAACTCTACTGAAAATGGAGCCGGTGCTGGCGTCGGAAGGCTACGTGGGGTACATCGATCTGAACTGCATCGTGAACAACCACGGAATTTATCCTTTGGAATTTACGGCGCGGTTCGGCTATCCGACGATCAGCATCCAGCAGGCTGGAATGCTGACGCCGATAGGCCAGTTCTTTCTAGATCTGGCGAGCGGCAACGATCCGAACGAGGCGAAGCAAGAGGCCAAGCGCATCTTGATTCTGAACAACACAAATACCTTCGAGGCGGTGGCTCGGGAATGGGTCGAGAAGCGCAAACACGAATGGGTGACCAGCTACTCTGAAAAGATGATGCTTCGGCTTGAACAGCACATCTTCCCGCGCATTGGCAGCCGCCCCATCGCAAAAATTGACGCTCAGGAGCTTTTGTCGGTCTTGCGGTTGATCGAGGAAACCGGCGCATTAGACCTCACGCGCCGGTTGCGCCAGGTATGCGGTCAGGTTTTTATGTATGCCATCGTCACCGGGCGCGCCAAGGAAAACCCGGTCCCCAATTTGCGAGGGGCATTGAAAGCACCAGTTCATAAAAATTACGCCTATCTCAAAGCGGATGAACTGCCAGAATTTTTGAAAAGGCTCGCTGCCTATGACGGTCATCCGCAAACCCGGCTGGCCTTGAATTTTCTACTGCTCACTTTTGTGCGCACGACAGAGTTACGCGCGGCGGAATGGCGCGAGTTCGATTTGGACAAGGCGGAGTGGCGAATTCCCGCCGGACGAATGAAAATGCGCGAAACGCACCTCGTGCCTTTGTCGCGACAAGCGATTGCTGTTTTAAAGGAGGTTCATTCGCACACCGGCAACCGGCAATATGTGTTTCCAAATCAGCATAAGCCGATGACGTTCATGACCGAAAACACCATGCTTTTTGCGTTGTACAGGCTCGGTTACCACTCGAAAGCAACCGGCCATGGATTTCGCAGCACCGCCAGCACTATTCTCAATGAAAGTGGCTTTAATTCCGACGTCGTCGAACGACAACTAGCCCACTCCGAGCGTAACAAAGTCCGCGCCGCCTACAATCACGCCCAACACCTAGCCGAACGGCGGAAAATGATGCAGTGGTGGGCGGATTATCTGGATGACGCGGCAAAAACGTAGGCCGGAAACCTCGCTTCCGACCTGCATTTGTGGTAAGCAATTAGGGCTGCGGCCAAATGCCAAACAAATCGGCAATCCGCTCCGTTAGGTCCGGCGAAAGTGATCGGCTCGCGCCGTCGAACCAGTCTTGAAATAAGTAGCGTCCGCCTGTCCATGCCTGGCTGGCCTCCGACCAGTGGATTTCAAAATAGTCGGACGGGCCACCCCAAGAGAGGCACAGTTTGAAAACTCGCAAAGCCTCGACGGACAAAAGGTTTGAAACTGCCTCCTCCTGAACGACTTCTTGGACTTGTTGGCGAAGGTCGTTTACCTCTGATGATCGGCCATCGTGGCAATGATCGGTAAGAAACCGTTGACACCGCTTACGAGTCCACGTCTCCACCTGCGGAAAGAAGTCGGCTAATCGGCTGGTCAAGGCCGCATCGATGCGGCTGTCGCATGATTCGGGGGAAGTCATTTTGATTCTCCATGAAAATGCGGGCGAGCATGAAAGCCCGCCCGGTTGAGAGTTATTCGGGTTTTTCGGTCGGCGCGAAGAGAACGATTTCGTCGCCGATGGGATGGGCATTCAGCATGATGGTGAGACCGGGGCCTTTCTTGTGCTTGAAGCACACGCCGATGGGGGTGAAGTAGCGCTTGCGTCCGCGCACGTTGACCGCGTGGGCGAAGTAATCGATGGCCTTGAGCGAAGCTTTGTTGGTCGTGTCAGTCATAAAAGTCTCCTTTGTTGGTTAGCCGGCTGCATCATCGCTGCCGATGGCACGAAAAACGAAGTCCTGGCCGCCGGGGCGAAGCGCACCGTGCAAGCTGAATTTCGGGGGAGACCTTCAGGGGGAACCGGAATTCTGCTCGCGCGGTCCGGCAGGGACTTCAGCGTGACATCACAAGGCGGCGTGGTTGCAGGCGGGATTGCAACGAGGGCCATCATATGAAACGACCTCGCTTAAAAGCCGCCCTCATCGCCCAGCTTGCCGTCGTCGTTCCAGCCAGGAACCGAGCATGAAATTGACGACGAGATCGTGTTCCGAGGAGTGTCTCAATAATGGCTGGTGACCGACCTTTCGTTCAAGACATCACGAAGGTTCATTAACAAATGGAAAAATCACTAAAATCGCAATCGGATTGACAAATCGGGGCACTAATTTAACGTCCACGTCCAGAAGCTCTCAACCAAATCTCCCGGGATCGTTGAGAAATGAGGCTGGATTGGATTTTCAAAAATGCCCTGTTAAACAGGCGTAGGTTGTAAACACAGCGATTAAGCATTTGGGTGGCACCGCGTCCGGCAAAATATGTTTAATCGAATCCATCTCCCGCGCGCCGCGACTCTCCTCCGGTGGTCGGTCTTTGCGTCCTTGTGTCTTTTGGTGTCGGTTGTTAACGGCGCAAATGCCCGATTTCTTGGTGATTTGGATTTGGACGGTAAAATCACGGTTCTTGATCTGGTCCGTCTGCAACTTCACCTCGGTGGAAGTGCCCCTCTTCCAGCGGACACCTCTTTGCTCGCGGACGTAAACCAGGACGGATTAGTTACTGAGGCGGACGTCGACGCAATAGCCGACATGATTCTCGACGAAACGTTGGAGGAGTGTCCCGCCCCACGCATACTGAGTTCCTCTCCCGCCCCAGGGGAAGGCAACGTGCTTTCAATTACCCACATCTCCTTTGGCCAGGAGGTAGCCGAGATGGATGTCGGTTAGGCGGGAGATTCCACGCCACATGACCGTGTTGCCCGGTGGACCATCAGAGGCCCGCGCCAGGT
>CAZMLP010000172.1:0-2466 GCA_964566745.1 uncultured Verrucomicrobiota bacterium
GCCAGCAGCGCCTTTTCCGCCTCGACGAGCAACTGGCTCGTCTCGCTCCCTGGCGAGGTCGGGCTGGTCTCTTTCACCGGCAAGCCGTCCGTCTGGCCATAGACGCTGGTGCTGCTGATGTGAACGTATTTCTTGGGCGGCGAGGATTTCAGAAACTCCACAAGATTTTGCGTGCCCGCCAGATAGACCTGACGATATTCCTCCGCGCCGCCTTTCGTGGAGGAGACGCAATTGATGACCCAATCGAACGGGCCCGGCAGCGCGGCCAAGGTCGCGGGGTTCGTGATGTCCGCCACGACCGGCTGAATTCCGGCGGCTTTCAGGGTCTCGCCCCCCTCCGCCGAGCGACGAATGCCGTGCACCTCGTGCCCAAGCCTGGCCAGTTCCGCCCCGAGGGGCAGCCCCACGTAACCGCAACCAACAATCAATACGCGCATGCCCGATTGAGAGTTGAACGTTGCGAATTGGCAAGCGACATGTAGTTTTCGCCGGGCGTAAACCGCCCGTTGCCACGCGACAACATGACCGAATCCATTGCCAAAGCTGGTCCCGCAATCACCGATTCACCATCGGCGGCGGCGCGCCTGCCCGAGTTGCTGGCGCCGGCGGGCGATTGGGAATGCGCCAAGGCGGCGGTCGAGAATGGGGCGGACGCGATCTATTTCGGCCTGGAACGTTTCAACGCGCGGATGCGCGCGCACAATTTCACGGTCGCCGATCTGCCCCGGCTGATGGAGTTCCTGCACCGGCGGGGGGTGAAGGGCTACGTCACCTTCAACACCCTGGTCTTTGCCGACGAAATGGCGGCGGCGGCGCAATATCTGCAATCGATCATCACCGCCGGGGTCGATGCCGCGATCGTGCAAGACGTGGGCATTTGCCGGTTGATCCGCCAGTTCTCGCCCGATTTTCCGATTCACGCCTCGACGCAAATGACCGTTACCAGCGCGGCCGGCATGGAGTTTGCGCGCGATCTCGGTTGCAACCTCGTGGTGCTCGCGCGCGAGTGCTCCATTGCCGAGATCGAGAAGATTCAAGCGGCGCAGGCGGGCGTATCGGCAACGACTTCCCTGCCCATCGAAGTGTTTGTGCATGGCGCGTTGTGCGTCGCCTATTCCGGCCAATGCCTCACCAGCGAGGCACTGGGAGGGCGTTCGGCCAATCGCGGCGAATGCGCGCAAGCCTGCCGCATGCCGTATGATTTAATTTCGGACGGGCAGACCGTTCCACTCGGCGACCGGCGCTATCTGCTCAGTCCGCAAGACCTCGCTGGACTCGACGTGCTACCCGGACTCGTCAAAGCCGGAGTGGCATCGCTCAAGATCGAGGGCCGGCTCAAGTCGCCCGAGTATGTCGCCAACATCACGCGCATTTACCGGCAAGCGCTTGATTCTTTGGGTGGCGAAAGATCGGGCCGGAGCGGAGGGGAAGCGGCGCGCTATGATCTGGAAATGGCGTTCTCACGCGGCCTTTATTCCGGCTGGTTTCGCGGCATCAACAATCAAGAGCTGGTCCACGCGCGGTTCGGCAAAAAGCGCGGTGTTTATCTGGGTGAAGTCACGCGCGTGCAAGGCGAGCGGGCGTGCCTGCGGCTGGAGGCGCCGCTGAAGCCCGGTGACGGCGTGGTGTTCGACGCCGGTCACCCGGACCAGCCCGAGGAGGGCGGGCGCGTCTATGCGGTGGACACTCGCGGCGCGGAATCGATTCTCGGTTTCGGGCGCGGCGACATTGATTTCAACCGCGTTCATATCGGCGACAAACTTTGGAAAACCAGCGACCCGGAACTGGACCGGCGTTTGCGCCAAACTTTCGCGGGAGAGCAGCCGCAATTCCAGCGGCCCATTGACTTCGAGGTTCACGGACTTGCGGGGAAACCGCTGACGGTGATCGCGCGGGACGGGACCGGCCACATCACGAAGGTCGAGTCCGCGGCTCCGCTTGCTGTCGCGGAAAAGCAGCCGCTCGACACCCAGCGCCTGCGAGACCAGTTGGGCCGTCTTGGTGGCACGCCGTTCAAACTGGGCCAACTGCAGAATCACCTAACCGGCGCGGTGATCCTGCCGGTGAGCGAATTGAACAGGCTGCGGCGACAAGTCGTTTCCGACCTGGAGGCGCAACGCGCCCAGCCGCTCCGGTGGAGGTTAACCCCAAATGCCATCCCGCAAACGACTTTTGGAAGAAACGTCCCGGATAAAGAAGCCGCTCGGGCGCAAATCTCCTCGAATACCACAGAGGCCGAACTCATCGTTCTGATTCGCTCGCTCGCGCAATTGGAGCCGGTCTTGCAACGCGGCGTTCGCACGGTCTATTGCGAGTTCGAGGATCCCAAAAAGTATCGCGAGGCCGTGGCTCGCTTTCGCGAATGGCAAACGGCCAATCCCGTTCCGACCGGTCCCTGCCCTGCCCTGTTTGTCGCGCCGCCGCGCATCTTCAAGACGGGCGAGGAGTGGACCCTCAAGCAAGTGC
>CAZMLP010000173.1:0-6150 GCA_964566745.1 uncultured Verrucomicrobiota bacterium
CCCGGGCGTCGCCAGCCAAAAAGGGAGCCAGGATAAAAACGATGGCTCTTGGCCTGAAGGATGGGTCAGGCGTCAGGGTCTCTATCGGAAAGAGCCCGGGTATTTTGCGCCGCCAATCGTTCCGCCTCCTCAATTACTTCTTCTGGAAAGCCGGCCATCGCGAGCAATTTGATGGCATTACGGGTGGGGCATGCGCCTTTTCGCAGCAAATAGTCAAATCGGATCCCGTGTCCCTCAATTATTTCCGAGAAGTGGTAGGAGTCGAACTCGTGTTGCAATGGCTGGACTAGCTCGTGGTCGTGGGTGCTGGCGATCACAATTCCATGCCGCGCCAGATGGCGCAGCACAGCTCTGCCGGCCGCAACTCTCTCCAGCGTGTTGGTGCCGCGGAACACCTCGTCCAGTACAAACCAATGATCCCGTCCGGTGCTGGCGGCATCCCGAACCATGCGGAGCAGTTCGAGCGCATCGAAATAAAAATAGCTTTGGCCGGAGCCGGCGACATCCTCCCGGGTGATCAACGTCCGCACTCGCGCCGGGGGAAGAACCGCGCGGCGCGCGAGGCACAAACCCAGAGTCTGCGCGAGGATTAGATTGACCGCCACGGTTTTGATGAACGTGGTCTTGCCGGCCATGTTGGTTCCGGTGAGCAGAAAAGACCTGCCCTCCCCGGTGACGCTGTTGCGAACCGGGTTGTTGAGCAGGGGATGCTGCACATCCTCGAGCAAGAACTGGCGGCCGCTCCTCCATTCCGGCGCGCACGCCAGCGAATACTGGCCCAAGGCAATTGAAATCCCTTGAAGCGCGTCCAGCCGGGCCACCACGCGAAATAGATCCAAGAGCGCTTGACGCCTTGCGTTGACCGCCAGAATGGCCCGGCACAGGGCGCTCACTTCAAAAAGGCACAACATGTTCAGATAGTCCACCAGCGCGCGCGTCAAATCGTCCGCCCCTTCGCGACGGAGGAACACCAGGGAAATCTCCCGCCGCACCGCT
Organism: uncultured Verrucomicrobiota bacterium; assembly: GCA_964566745.1. Classification (GTDB taxonomy): domain Bacteria; phylum Verrucomicrobiota; class Verrucomicrobiia; order Limisphaerales; family CAZMLP01; genus CAZMLP01. The sequence continues at coordinate 997 of CAZMLP010000173.1, forward strand.
TGGGCAACCGGGGCGGCGTCCGAAAGAGCCTTGACCTCTGGCAAATCGGCGTCCGCGATTGCCCGCAAGATTCCCGGAACGCTGCCCAGCAAGGCGCCCAGCGCGGCCAAGGCCGGCGAGAAGGTTCCCAGCCGGGGATTGTACTGGTAGTAAAGGACGATGTTGAAAATCCAGAGGCAGACCGAGACCACGAGAAACCAAGGACTGAAAACAATCCCCGCCGGCAGCAAAAGAGAAAGGACAGAGACGAGATAAAACCAGCGGTATCCGCGAGGCGCCGCATGCGGCGAGGCCAGAAGAAAATCTCCGAGGGCGGCCCCTTGCCGCGAGTTCAGATGCTCCAAGGCCGCTCGTAACGCCGCCACCGTTCCCGGACTGGCTTGCAGAACCCGCCAGGCTTTGGCGTTCGCCGCCAGCCTGGCCTCGTCGCGCTGGTAATCGCGCAACATCGAGTAAAGATGCTGCGCGCCCATCGGCGTGACACAGTGGTCCAGCCGTTGAAAAACTTTTTCCATCTCCAAGTCGCCCCAAGTCCGGTCGTCCACAGGGTCGGACAACGCGCCAGCTTTCTCCAGACGCGCCTGGTAATCAATCAAGTCGGGGGTGGCCAAATCCCACCGCCGTTTCCAAGGTGGGGGTTCCCGTTTGAAAATTTGGGTGAAAATGGCGCCCGTTTTTTTCGCAACGGCAAGGACGCAAGACTTGGCTGGCGCGAGGATTCGCATTTGGAATGGCGTGGGAACCGGGAGGCTTTGCCCGGCGTGGTTCTTTTTTTGGGGGGAGGCGCAGAGTCTTCCCGGCCCGCGATATTCTCGCCCGCGAAAGTTATTATCTTCTGGGTTTCTGGTTAATGCCCCACACCAGCCAAATGCCCAGCGCCACCAGCAGCACCAGCCACCACAAGTAGCGGATTTCACGCCCGGCCAACTCGACAAACGCGAGCGCCGCGGGAAACACCCGGAGAAGAAAAATGGCTGTCAGCAGCAGAATGGTGAGCTGCACCAGCGCGCGGAACCGCGGATTCATGGCGCGGCCGCTTTTTCCACGGGGAGGGCGGGCAGTAATAATTGCGCGCCCGTGTTCGCCTCGCCACCCGGCACCACGATGGGCGATTTGCCACTCCAGCGCTCGATCATTTTGAGCTTCAGGAACGCGGGAGTCTGCCGCAGCGCCTCGCCGCGCACGCGGATTGCCTCCGCCTCGCCTTTCGCGTTAATGATCGCCGTTTCCGCCTCGACCTGCGTCTGCAATTGCGTGAAGCGCGCCTGCGCCGCCTGTTGTTCCGCGACCATCTTCGCCTCGATGGCTTTTTCCAACTCGCCGGAAAGGTCGATGTTGCGGATCACCATGTCCTCGACGGTCAGCATCGAGCCAATCTTCTGCCGCGCCGCCACAAGGGTCTTTTGCTTGATCTCCTCCCGGCTTTTCACGATCTGCACGGCCGTTTGCATGGCCGTCACTTCTTTCAGCGCCTCCTGCAGGCGCGGCGCGATCAGGCTGTCGAACGGGTCGCCGGCGTATTGGCGGTAAATCTGCACCACGGATTGCTCCGGCACCCGGTAGAGCACGCGCAAGTCGAGAATCACCTGTTGCAGGTCCGACGAGAAGCACTCGGTTTTCAGCGACTGCGTGATCTGCCGCACGTTCACCGGCACCACGCGCGTGATGAACGGCATTTTGAAGCCCATGCCTTCCGGCAGAAACTGGTCGCGCGGTTTACCCAGCGTCACCTTGATGCCGCGCGTGCCCGGCTCGACCACATAAGTGGCGGTCGAGGCAAGAATCAGCGCCACAAAAATGAGCGCCGCCACGCCGATCAATTTGGGGAGAAATGACTGGTTCACGGCAGAGTCACCGGTTCGGGGCGCCGGAGCCTTTGGGTTGAACGGGCGTGGTGTTGGCATTGTTTCTCAGTTGGCGCAGCCGCTCCAAATCCTGTAACGGCAGCACAAAATTGTCCCCGCCACCGATCACCAGCGGCGTGAATCCGTCCCATTTCTCGACGACCTGCAAGTCCGCCAGCGCCGGGTTCTCCTTCAGCGCCTGGCCGCGAATGCGAATGGACTCCGCCTCGCCGCGGGCCTTGATCACCGAGGTGTCCGCCTCGATCTGCGCGCGCTGCTGCAAATATTTCGACTTCGCCGCCTCCTGCTCCTGCACCATCTTTGCCTCAATGGCGTGCTCCAGCTCGCGGGTCAGGGCGATATTTTCGATGACGATGTCCTCCACCACCAGCAATGTGCCGATCTTTTTACGGGTCAATTCAAGGGCGCGCACCTTGATTTGCTCACGGTTCTTGACGATTTGCTCGGCGCTTTGCAACGCGGCAACTTCCTTCAAAGCCTCCTGCACCCGGGGCGCGACAAGGCTCTCAAAGGGCTCGCCGTAGAAATCCTGGAAAAGCCGCACCACCGAGCTTTCAGGAATGCGAAACAGGACCCGTAACGCCACATTGATCTGTTGCAAGTCGGACGAGTAACACTCGGCCTTGTCCTCGGCGGTCTGTTGCCGGACGGACATGGGATAAATGGTGGTGATGAACGGGGCCTTTAGTCCAAAGCCCTCCGGCTTGAAAGCCACCGAGACCTTGCCCATCGTCACCTCCACGCCGCGATAGCCCGGCTGCACCACATACGTGCCCGACGAGGCCATGATGATTCCCGCGAAAATGAGAATGGCCACCCCGAAGACTCGCGCGACGATTTTTCCACTCATGCTTCTGTGATATCCGCCCGATCCTAAGGCCGTTTTTGCACCGAAAACAAGCCCGTATCCAGACCGCCACCGTCGGCAGCATAGTCAATCCAGCACCCGAATCGACTACAACCTTGCCTCGATTTTCCAATGGCGGGGGGGAACCGCCGGCATCGGGCACGGCGATTGCGCTTGAGGAGGCGCGGAGGCCGCGATTCAATCGGCGTTGACATTCATGGAACCATCTTCCGTCAGCGGTCCGGCGGAGTCCGGGCGGCCGCGCCCGCGCTCCTCACGCCGTCCCATCAGCCAGGCTCGCGGACCCTTGGCGCACCAGATTTGCGAGGGCCTCACCGAGGCACTGATCTACGCCATGGTTCTGTTCAGTCCTTGGGCGTTCGGGACCACGGACCCTTGGGCGATCCGGGTGATGAACTTTGGCGGTGGCGTGCTCGGCGCTCTGTTGCTCGCCAAATGGATTGTCCGGTGGCACACCGGTTTCCGCCCATCCCGCTGGAGTGATCCGCCGGAGACAAAAGGAGAGTCCGCGCCGCCGGTGACCGAGCCTGCGACCCGGTGGCTCACGCGACTGCTGGCGGCGCTTACCGTGGCCATTTTAGGCTTTTGCGGCATTTCCGCGTGGAATGCGCGCGTTGGCATAGAGAACTCCGAGGCACAGTCCATGGTTACTTTTCTCGAAGGCATCTCCTGGTTGCCGCGCAGCTACGACCAACAGGCAACCTGGTTCGCATTTTGGACCTATTTGCCGCTCGCCCTTGCCTTTTGGGCCACTCATGACTGGCTGCTGGGCAAGACCGCCGTCGAGCGGCGGCGCGAGTTGGGCGGGGAGGACGAAAATCTGCCGCCGGGAACACGCCTCGACCGGCTGCCCGCGCGGCTGGAACGGCTGCTTTGGGTGCTGGCGCTGAACGGGGGCCTGCTGGCAACAGAGGCCATTTTGCAACGGCTCAGCGGCACGAACAAATTGCTCTGGCTCGTTCGCCCGCTTATCAACCAAACTGCATCGTCCCAGTTCGGCCCGTATGCCTACCGGTCAAACGCGGCGCAGTATTTCAATCTGGTCTGGCCCCTTTCTTTCGGCCTCTGGTGGGTGTTGCGATCACAAGCCCGCGGTTTCGCGGCCCGCGCCAAACGGGCCGGAACCGGCGCCCACGCGATTCTTTTGCCATTCACCATCCTTATGGCGGCTTGCCCGGTGATATCCACCAGTCGTGGCGGCGCGCTCGTGAGCGTGGGATTGATCTTCATGTCCGCGGGAGCACTGATGATGGGAGCGCGGGGCGGGAGCCGCCGCTTGCTGCCGGCCACCCTGCTGACGCTCGCCGTCGCCTTGTGCCTCGCCGGTTATCTTGGCTGGCCGCAGATCAAAACGCGCTTCGAGAAGGAGCGTGTGAATTTGAGCGGCCGCGAAGTGATCTACAAGAATATGCGGCATGTAATCTCGGACTTCCCATGGTTCGGCACCGGGCCAGGCGCCTTTGTCTCCGTGTACGGTCCCTATCGGGAAGGACGCTACGATGTGTGGGATGCCTACGGCCATAACGACTGGCTTCAAACCCGCATGGAATGGGGCGCCATTGGGATGGCTCTTATTGTCGCGGCCTTGGGCATGGTTCCCCTCAAGATCGCCATGGCCCGGCGGACCAGTGTGCCGTGGTTGCTCACCACGTTTTGCTGGCTGGCACTCGGCGGCTGCCTCGTCCACGCCATTTATGATTTCCCGCTTCAGATCCATTCGATCCTGTTCCTTTTCCTGCTGGAGGCCGCGATTCTTTTCGCGCACGGCGCACGGCTCCTCCATCCGGGAAAATGATGCCCTCCGGCGAAGCCAGCCCGACGTTTACTTGCCCCGCCTTCGCTAACCCCCCTCTTAAAACCGTCAGACACTGATGCGGCAAGTGATTCAGTTTTAATTGTTGCTCTCGGGGCCGGTCGTCATGCCGGTGAGGCGCTCGGGGCGGCCTTGCAGGCCAGAGGCCACGTTTTCGGCCAGCTCTACACTTGCCCAGCGGAGCGGCACCAGAAATGGTTGCTTTCGCTCGACACGACGATGATTCCGCTGTTTTTGATACTGCGCCTGCCGAACCTTTACGGCGACGCCTCCTGCTGGTCGCCGCAGCCCGACTCGGCGTTCAGCGTGTTTTCCTCAACTGCACCACATATCCGCCTCCCTCCTTTACCTGCTGATGACGCTCGGTCCGGTCATGTCTCTGCTCTCCCTTTTTGAGCGTGCCCGCACAGAGCCAGTCCGGCCGTTGCCCGTGTTCGGCCGGGTACCGATGTTTTATTACCTGTTGCACCTGCCGTTGATTCACGGCGCTGCCCTGCTGTTGGGGTGGCTGCTAGCAGCCTGTTGAAAAAAGCCAGCTGAAGCTGGCATGAGACTTGGTTACAAATGCGCCATGTTCGCTAAAAAGAAAAAAGCCGCGCAGGGTGAGT
>CAZMLP010000174.1:0-4013 GCA_964566745.1 uncultured Verrucomicrobiota bacterium
AGCACCAACGCCAGACTCGTGGCGCGCGCGCTGGGCTTTGTGTACGTGGACACCGGCGCGATGTACCGCACGCTCGCCTGGCATTGCCTGCAAAAGCGCGTGGATGTGAATGACGAGAAGGCCGTCGGGGAAGTTTGCCGCCGCTGGAAAACCAAGCTCGAGTGCGTGGACGGCCAGGCCCGGCTGCTGGTGGACGGCTATTTTCCTGAAAAGGAAATCCGCACCGCCGAGACTAGCGCCGCCGTGCCGCATGTGGCCGCCGTGCCCAAGGTGCGCGACTGGATGAAGAAAAAGCAGCGCGAGTGCATTCAATTCGGCAGCCTGGTGATGGAGGGGCGGGACATTGGCACCAACGTCTTTCCCGAGACGGATCTAAAATTCTATATCGACGCCTCGCTGGACGAGCGAACGCGTCGCCGCACCGCCGAGGGCGTGACGGAAAACCTGGCCGCGCGCGACCATCGTGACAGTCAGCGGGCCGCCGCGCCGCTCATGGTGGCGCTTGGGGCGCGCGTTATCAACACCTCGGGCATGACCCCTGCCGAAAGCAGTTCGCTCATCATTTCCGAGGTCAAGCAACGGCTCCAATCCCTTTGACGCCGTGAGCGCGGCCGTCGAGAAACCAAAGATTCCGCCGGTCTATCATGTCACGGCCGCGCTTTGCCGGATCATTTTCCGGACGTATTTTCGCTGGCGCGTTTATGATCGCGAGCGCGTGCCGCTGACCGGCCCGGTCATTCTCGCCGCGAACCACGCCAGTTACCTCGATCCCCCGCTCGTGGGCGCGCCGTTGATGCGGGTGGTGAACTACCTCGCCCGCGAGTCCCTTTTCAAATATCCGGTGCTGGGAAGCTACCTCCGCGCATTGCATGCCGTGCCGGTGAATCGCGAGGGCGGCGGCGGCGCGGGCCTGAAGGCAATCCTGGACCGGTTGCGCTCGGGCGACGCGATCCTATTGTTTCCCGAGGGGACGCGCACGCGTGACGGCCAATTGCAATCCGCCAAGTCTGGCATCGGCCTCACCGTGATCAAGTCCGGGGCGCTGGTGGTGCCCGTGCGGGTCTTCGGCACTCGCGAGGCGTGGGGCCGGAGCGTGAGTTTTCCCCGTCCGCGCCGCGTGGCCGTCAAATACGGATCGCCACTCGATTTCGCGGCCTTGCGCGCGGAGGCGAAGATCTGCGCCAAGGACCGTCTCAAAAGAATCTACCAGGAGATCTCGGACGAGATCATGGCGGCCATTGCGAGGATCGAACTCGTCGGGCCCGGCGAGTAGCAGCCCGGCAGACAGGTGCCGCAATCAATGGTGATGCTCCTGTCCTTTATCTTGTTCGGGGGAAGGGGATGCCGACTTATGATCGTCCATCATATGCCCGCAATGCTTGCATTTGGATGGGTCCTTGGAATCCGCCTCGGGTTTCTTGCATTCGCACATCGAGCACTTCATCATCTTTCCCATTCCTGCCCGGGAATAGTGTCGCTCTCCGGTGGCGCACCCGGTGAAACCAAGAGCCGCTCCCGCCAGCAAAATGGAAAGGATGATTTTCATGACGGCATTCTCCTCCCGCGAAACGGCCGCGCGCCGCGATATTTGCCGAAGACGCGCCTTTTCTTGCTGGTTGGCTGGCAATCTTGGTGGCCCTCGTCCTTAAAAAATCTTCAACTTGCGGAAAAAGCCCTTCTTTTCGCCCGATCCCTTGGTGGAAACCTTGATCGAATAGAGAGATTTCTGCGCAGTGATGAAGAGCGTCTCGTGATCACTGCCACCGAAGCAGAGGTTGGCGGGAGTTTCCGGCACGAGGATTTTGCCGATCAACTCGCCGTTGGCCGAGAAGATGTGCACCCCGTCACCCGCGCTGGACCAGACCCGGCCCTGCTCGTCGCAGCGGATGCCATCCGGGCCGCCCTTGTCGATCACACAGAAGACACGGCTGCCCGAGAGCGTGTTGTCCGAGTCGATGTCGAAGCAGCGGATATGATGTGGCGCGCCGGAGTCGGCCACGTAGAGTTTGTCCTGCTTGGGTGAGAAGCAAAGGCCGTTCGGTTTGTCGAAATTCTTCACCACCGCCACAAGCTCCTTCGTCGTTGGGTTGTAGCGATAGACGTAATTGCCGAGCAACTCTTTCTGGTCGGGCTTGATGCCATAATCGGGATCGGTAAACCAGATGGTGCCGTCCTTTTTCACGATCACGTCGTTCGGCGAGTTCAGCTTCTTGCCGCCGTAACTGTCCACCACCGTGACCAACTCTCCCTTGGCGGTCAGTTCCGCCACGCGACGGCCAGTGTGCTCGCAGGTATAGAGATTTCCCTTCAGGTCGATGGTGTTGCCGTTGGCGTTGTGGCTGGGCTTGCGAAACGAGGTCACGCCGCCGCTGGCACTCCATTGCTTCAACTCGTCGGCTGGAATATCGCTGAAAACAAGGTATCCGCCCTTGGACGGCATCCAGACCGGCCCTTCGAGGAACTGCATGTCCCCCGCGAGTTTTTTGAGGGACGAGCCGGCGGGCACTAGGCGGCGAAACTCGACCTCGTTTTTAATTTCGAAATCGGCAGCGTGAAGGGCGGCGCCTGCCAGCAACGCAAGACCAAGACCGGCGCGGCACAGACGGGCAAAGCGGGGGGGCAGCTTCATTATTTTAAATTTTTGCTGGGAATCTAAGGCGTTACTCTCTCCCCGGACGCGGCGTGGCAGCCAGCCAGGAGGGGATTTTTTCCAGGCTCCAGATGTCCGTGTATTCCTGGCGCTCGCGAACGAGCGCGGCGTTCTTGCCGTTCACCAGCGCCTCGGCCGTGAGCGGTCGCGAGTTGTAATTGGAGGCCATCACCGAGCCGTATGCGCCCGCGCTGAGCAGCGCAAGGTAATCGCCCTCGCCCACTTTGGCGAGCGGACGGTTTTTCGCGAAATAGTCGCCGGATTCGCAAATGGGTCCCACGACATCGGACGAGATGGCCGCGCCCGTTTTTTTCCGCAACGGCACGATCTCGTGATAAGAGTCATAAAACGCCGGCCGGATGAGGTCGTTCATCGCGGCATCGACGATGACGAAATTCTTTTTGCCGGTGCGCTTCACATATTCCACGCGTGTGATCAGCGCCCCGGTGTTGCCGACGATGAACCGGCCCGGCTCGAACAGGATGCGCAGGCCGAGCGGCTGCAATAGCGGCACGAGCGTCGCGGCGTAGCTCGCGGGCGTGATGATTCCCTTGCCCGCCGCGGATTGCCACCACTTGGGGTCACCGCTGGCCAGTGCCGGCTGGTACACAATTCCGATGCCGCCGCCGATGCTGAAGAACTCGAACTGGTGCTTCTTCGCGAGCTTGGCCGCGAGCGGCAGGACCTTTTTCACGGCCTGCTCGAACGGGTTCACATCCGTGAGCTGCGAGCCAATGTGCATTTGAATGCCGCGCAGGCGCAGATTCTTCAACTTGCTGGCGCGGGCATAGACGGCCTCAACCTCCTCAAAGGCAATGCCAAACTTGTTCTCGTACGTGCCGGTGGTGATCTTCGCGTGTGTGTGGGCATCCACATTCGGGTTCACCCGCACGGCAATCGGCGCGATTTTTTTCAAACGGGCCGCGACGCGATTGATGCGCTGCAACTCCGGCTCGCTCTCGGCGTTGAAAGAATAAATACCCTGGCGCAGCGCGAACTCGATCTCCGCCTCGGTCTTGCCGACGCCCGCGAAGACGCATTTGCGGGGATCGCCGCCCGCCGCGATCACCCGGCGCAACTCGCCCTCGCTCACCACGTCGAAGCCGGCCCCGAGATTGGCCAGGGTGCGCATGACGGCGGCGTTCGAGTTCGCCTTCATCGCATAGCAGACCAGGTGGTCCAGCGGCGCGAGGGCGTTGTCCAGCTTCTGAAAATGATCGGTGACCGTGTGCTGGGAATAGACGTACAGGGGTGTGCCGAATTTCTTGGCCAGGTCTTCCAGCGCCACCTGCTCGCAGTGCAGGCGGCCTTTCACGTATCGAAAATCGTGCATGGGGCGTAGTTATGCCCGTCGTCACGCTTT
>CAZMLP010000175.1:0-6085 GCA_964566745.1 uncultured Verrucomicrobiota bacterium
AGAAGGTGTGCTGCTCGTTCCGAAGGCCGGCGAGCGGCTTTATCATTTGAAGAACCCGCCCGCCTGGGCGGTGGTCTGAGGAACGTCAACCCGCCAAGCCTGATTTAGAAACCGGAAACGAATGGCCGAGGGATCTCCACCCCAAGTTCAGAAGCCAAAACGCGGCTGTGTGTTTTACGGCTGCCTGACGGCGCTCGGGTTGTTCCTGGCGACGACGCTGATCCTCTATTTCAGCGTGAGCTACGCAGTCAACCAGTTCATCCAGCAGTTCACCCAAACCAAGCCCGCGGACATGCCCGTGGTGACCATAAGCGACGAGGAATTTTCCCGCTTGCGAGAGCGGTTGAAAATATTTCAGACCGGCTTGGATGCCGGCACGCCAGTGGAACCGCTGGTTTTGACCGCGAACGAGATCAACGCGTTGATCAACCAATCACCGGCCTTGGCGCCGCTCAAGGGCAAGGTGTTCGTGACGCTGGAGGGAAACGAAGTCAGGGGCCAGGTCAGCATGCCGTTAAGCGGTTACGGGGTAAAAAAACTGGAAGGCAGGTACTTGAATGGCTCGGCCGTGCTGGCGCTGGCCCTGACGAATGCCACACTCAATGTGACCATGAAATCCGTGAAGATCAACGGCGTCACGCCACCGGAGCGATTTATGGCCAACATTCGCAGTCAGAACCTGGCCGCGGAAGTGAGCAAAGACCCCAAAAACGCCGCGGAGATTCGCAAGCTGGATCAAGTGGAAGTAAGGGATGGCAAGCTTTTTTTGAGGGTGCGGCCATGACCCGGACGACAGTCAAATTATGTCATTTGATGGCCGAATATTGACAATTTCCACATGAAACATTGACAAATCGTCACTGTTCCCTAAGTTATCCACAGGATTTTGATTCGGGTAGCGGTACGTTTCTTCAGCGGGGTTCCCCACCCCCACCTCCTTGGCGTCTGCTGCCCGAATCGTTTTTTCAAAATGGTTCTCTCCAACCGCGTTTTACCCCGAGTCCACTGATCAGGCAGGTGGTGTTTTGACACCATACCCCGGCAAACGTTTCATTTTGCACCCCAATAACCACGGAACGAGACAACAAAAAAGCGCGGGCCTTTTTCCCGCGCCAATTGTAACAAACAAAGCACCGCCACGTGCGGGCGAAAATGAAAATCGCGACCGTCTGCGGAAATTCGTTAAACTGCCTTTTCGCCCGTCTCTTCGGTCCGGATTCGCACCACCTCCTCAATGGGAGAAACGAACACCTTGCCGTCACCGATCTTGCCAGTCTTGGCCGCCCCCACAATTGCCTTCACCGCCGCCTCAACTTGGGCGTCGGCGATGACGATCTCCAGCTTGATCTTGGGCAGGAAATCCACGGTGTATTCACTGCCGCGATAGATCTCCGTATGCCCCTTTTGCCGGCCAAACCCCTTCACTTCGGAGACCGTCATGCCTTGCACGCCCAAATCACTGAGGGCGTCCTTTACCTCGTTCAACTTGAACGGCTTGATGATTGCTTCAATCTTCTTCATAAGAATTCACATCTCCCGGCCAGTTGTTTTTATTGGACCCTATTCGGCATGCACGTCTTAATCGCACCGGCTTCAGTTGGCGAGTTCCTGTTTCACGGGAAGGCTGTGCCTTGGCCATGAAATGCCGCGAATGCGTGACTACCCAGCTACAAAATCACACCGGGGAGGCGCGGGTCAAAGCCAAACAATGCGATCATTCAATCAAGACAGCGAATCACCGCCATTCTTTAACTCGGGATGGAGTCTAGCCGGGTCGCCGAGTCAATAATTTGGGTCGGCCAAATCGCCAACGATACCGGTTGGGCCTGCGAGAGGAGAAGGCACCAGCAAGGCAGCAGAATTTCCTCAAGCCCGCCGTCTTGAATCGAGACGTGGCTGATTTAACCTGCCGCCTCTATCAGCCGGTTAAAAACAATGGATACCGACATTTCGCCCAAAACCACGCGCCGACGAGGCGTGAGGAGCGAGCAAATCCTTCACGGATCTGTGAGCGAGGAACAATGACGCCGCCGCGTGGTTTTCGGCGAAACCCTCAGGGCTGAGGCTCTTTTGACTTTGCGCTCGGTCGCTCCTCCTCCGCAGATCATTGGCGGATATGCATCGTCGTCGCTCCGCGCCCAAAGCCAAAATTCCTCTCCGCGGCGGCACCCCGAGCTTTTTAACGGGCTGTTAAAAGCGTACCGGCAAATGATCGGAAACCGAGGGGGCCGCTCACAAGGCGAGCTTAATCACACCCCTGCCAAATAATTCTTACGCCGCGCGGCGAAGGGTCAAGGAAGCGAAAACTTGCCGTCCACGTTCTTGAACTTCGGATTCTTGCCGTAGAGGACGGTGCCGATGGAGTTCAACGGATTGCCGGTGTTAAACCGGTAGCCAAGTTTCAGAATGGCGTCATAAACCTCGTCCTTGCTCAATGACTTGCCCTTGATGGCCCGCAAAATTGCCTCCTTGAGCGAAAGCTCGTTTTGCACGCGAGTGGTTTTACGCGACGGGGTTCCCTTGCCCGGGCCGTCCCCGGCGCCGCCAAAAGCATTGAGCGCGGCATTAACCTCGTTAAGACGATTGGTGAGTTGCTCGCGTTCCGCCTCCAGGGCACGACGAAGACGGAGGTACTTCTCGATTGAATTGCTCTGCATAACAGGTGTCATTTAACCGGTATTACGCGCGAGTGCAAGCACAGACTAAATAAATCACGACATGCGTCTAATTCGCGATTCTGGCCGCCCAAGCGCTGCTTTAATGGTCCGTTCATATTGATGTAGCCTCGCCAAAATAGCCCGGCCCGCCAACCCGTCAACCCGCTTGTAATGAGGGTGATAGCGCGTCAAGAAGGCGCTGCTGTTCCGGCTCCCGCCACGAACGCCCCGTTATAGGAAGAGAGGCAGGGGTCAGTTTTTAGCCGGGGACTCGCCCAGCAAACGCGTCAAGGCAGGCTCGATTGCCCCGGCCCACAACTGGTATCCCTGCGGCGTGAGATGCAAATAATCCGGCATAATTGCACCGGAAATCAGGCCGTCCGAACCTACGAAACGATGGCCAATGTCAAGGTAAAAGACCGTCGTTCCATCGTCTAATTTCTGAATGACCTGGTTCACCTGCAGCACTTTGCCCCTTTGGTTATTGAAGTTCTCCCCCCGTGGAAATATTCCCAGCAGGAGAATTTTTATCCCGGGAACCTTCGCTTGCAACTGCCGAACAATGGCCGTAATGCCCTCCGCGATCTGGCCGGGCGTGTTGTCGTCTCCATTCGAGTTATTGGTGCCGATCATGAGCACCGCGACCTTTGGCTTGATGCCGTCCAAGTTGCCATGGTCCAACCGCCAAAGCACATGCTGGGTGCGGTCCCCGCCAATGCCGAGATTGATTGCCTTGCGCGAGCCGTAGTATTTCTGCCAAACATCCTTCGCGCCGTTCCCTTCCCAGCCTTGCGTGATGGAATCACCGACAAACGCCAAATCCACATTGCCCGCCGCAGCCTTTACCCGCTCATTGAGCTGCTCGAAACGGCGCTTGGAACCCTCATCCGGTCGCGGCGCGGGAGTTATCGCGGAATGGGTCTGGGCGGAGAGAAAGTTGGGTCCCGTTGCAAACCAGCCAAGCAAAAGAAGTCCGGAAAAAAAGGAACGCGTAGTCATTAGGTTTAGCATGTGCACAAACCCGCCCTAACAGCAAGCCTCGCCCCTCCAAATAGAACAGTTTTTTCACCTTATACTATACCCCGCCAACGACAGGAGGCCCCCTTCGCCCCTCGAAGCGCGCTTGACCATTCGTCTCGGGCGGCATACACCTTTCCTTGACGGGGAGCCATCCGGTCCGCCAGGCGGGCAAAGGCTGAGAGGGTGACGCGGGAGCGTCGCCGACCCTTAGAACCTGCTCCAGGTAATGCTGGCGAAGGGATCATGTCTGTCATTCCCTTTCGCCTCATCCCGGAAAACTCGCCGTCATTGTATCCGGGCGACCGTCAGGTTCTTGCCCAAAAACCGATAAACGCGCTGACGCCTATGATCGCCACCAAAGACTCCTTTGAGCCCCACAGCGGGGAACAACTGCCCAACAGCCGCCGCATCTATCTGCCCGGCAAGCTGCATCCGGAGTTGCGCGTTCCGATGCGCGAGATCACTCTCTCGCACACCAAAGGCTTCAGTGGCCAGATCGAGGCGAACGAGCCGGTGAAGGTTTACGATTGCTCCGGCCCGTGGGGCGATCCGGATTTCAAAGGTGACGTCAACCAGGGTCTTCCCGCGCTGCGACAGCCGTGGATTCTTGCCCGCCAGGATGTCGAGGAATACGCCGGGCGCCAGGTCACCTCGCGCGATGACGGTTATCTTTCCGAGGTGCACCAAAAGTCCGCTTGGGAACGCAACGCCGCCTCTCCTGCCCTCCGCGCCCCGCAATCCGCCGCGCGCCGACCTCTTCGAGCCAGTAAAGGTCATCCGGTCTCGCAACTCTGGTACGCGCGCCAAGGCATCGTTACGCCGGAGATGGAATACATCGCCATTCGCGAGAACCAGGGTCTTGAGGAACTGCGGGAGAAAACTGGCCCGGCGGCAGGTCGCAATTCCCTGCTCCACCAGCATCCCGGTAATCCATGGGGCGCGGCGATCCCCAAGTTCATCACGCCCGAGTTTGTGCGGGACGAGGTGGCACGCGGTCGGGCGATCATCCCCGCGAACATCAACCATCCCGAGTTGGAGCCGATGATTATCGGCCGCAATTTCCTGGTGAAGATCAACGCGAACATTGGCAACAGCGCCGTCGCGTCGAGCATCGAGGAAGAGGTGGAGAAAATGCGCTGGGCCACCAAGTGGGGCGCCGACACGGTGATGGATCTTTCCACCGGCAAAAACATCCACGCGACGCGCGAATGGATTCTCCGCAACTCGCCCGTGCCCATCGGCACGGTTCCGATTTACCAGGCGCTTGAGAAGGTCGGAGGCAAGGCCGAGGAACTGACGTGGGAGATCTATCGCGACACGCTGGTCGAGCAATGCGAGCAGGGAGTGGATTATTTCACCATTCACGCCGGCGTGCTGCTCCGGTTCATTCCGCTCACCGCGCGGCGCATGACTGGCATCGTCTCGCGCGGCGGAAGCATCATGGCCAAGTGGTGCCTCGCGCATCACAAAGAGAGCTTCCTTTACACGCATTGGGACGAGATTTGCGAATTAATGGCCGCGTACGACGTGAGTTTTAGCATCGGCGACGGCCTGAGACCCGGCTCCATTGCGGACGCCAATGACGAGGCGCAATTTGGCGAGCTCGAAGTGCAAGGGGACCTGACAAAACGGGCCTGGGCACACGGCGTGCAGGTCATGAACGAGGGGCCCGGCCACGTGCCGATGCACATGATCCACGAGAACATGACCAAGCAACTGGAGTGGTGCCACGAGGCGCCGTTCTACACGCTCGGGCCGCTCACCACGGACATAGCACCCGGGTACGATCACATCACCAGCGGCATCGGCGCGGCAATGATCGGCTGGTACGGCTGCGCCATGCTCTGCTACGTCACGCCCAAGGAGCACCTCGGCCTGCCGAACAAGAAGGATGTGAAGGACGGCGTCATCACCTACAAGATCGCGGCGCACGCCGCCGACCTCGCCAAGGGGCATCCCGGCGCGCAATATCGTGACAATGCCTTGAGCAAGGCCCGTTTTGAGTTCCGCTGGGAAGACCAGTTCAACCTTTCCCTGGACCCGATTACCGCGCGCGAGTTCCACGATGAAACCCTGCCACAGGAGGGTGCCAAGAGCGCGCACTTCTGCTCCATGTGCGGCCCCCACTTCTGCTCGATGAAGATCACCGAGGACGTGCGCAAATACGCGGCCGAGCAAGGCATCACCACGGAGCAAGCCTTGGAGCAGGGCATGGCCGCCAAGTCCAAGGAGTTCGTGGACAAAGGCGCGGAAGTTTACACGAAGGCCTAGCAGCCCGTCAAAAAAGTCGATGGAATGATTGAACAAGGCGTGATGGGGAGCGTCGGAAAGGGATGGCGCTTGGACGACGCAAAGCAAAGCAGGCGGAACTTTTTATTCCGGTGGGAGAGGTGCGGCGCGGTTCCGGT
>CAZMLP010000176.1:0-5893 GCA_964566745.1 uncultured Verrucomicrobiota bacterium
ACGGGCGGGCGCGGCGCGCAAGCGGCGGAATTGATCGCAAACGCGGACGTTAGTCCCGCGCAGCGCCAAGAGTTGATCTCGGAACTCTCCCGCCGTTGGGTCCGGCAAGACCCGGACGCCGCCATCGCCTGGGCCAATTCACTCCCGGCGCCGGAGGATTTTCGCGCAGCGATTCCCCTGCTCGTTTCGCAGTTGGACAATGAGCGCGTGTCGCGAACCGTGGATACTTTCCTTGGCAATCCCGATCCGACAATGCGGCAGGCGCTCATCGAGGCGGCCGCGCCTCAGGGCCTGCTCTTTGATCCAAAGACCTCTCAATTGATTCTCGACCCCTTCATTCAACATGACCCGAGCCTGCGCCTCCGTTCCGGCGAGGCGGGCGATCCAAGCACCGAAGTGGCGATGCTCCGCGCGGTGGACGAGGTCGCGAAGCGCCAGGCCTCGGACGGTTCACCCGCCGCCGCGATGGAATGGCTGGCGCGGCTGCCCTTCGCCAACGACACGGACTACGCCCGGTCCATTGCCAACGTGCTCGCTGTATGGAATGTCAAATCACCCGCCGACGCCTCGGCGTGGATGCAAAACTCGAGCGTAAACCCCTCGGTGCTGGCCGAGGCGCGGAAGGCCGCGAAACCGTGAGTTCCACGAGCCCTCGCTTTTTAATCATGGCGTAGCGCAATCGCGGGATCGACTTTGGCCGCTCGCCGCGCCGGCAGCCACGAGGCGAACAACGTCACCGCCAGTAAAAACAAGACCGCCGAGCCGAACACCAGCGGGTCGCTCGGCTTGACCCCGAACAACTGGCTTTCCAGCAGGCGTGTCAACCAGTAGGCGGCGAGAATTCCGATGATTAGCCCCACGCCGGCCAACCGCGCGCCCTCGCCCATCACCAGGCGGAGGACTTGGCGTTGTTCCGCGCCAAGCGCCATCCGGATGCCTATTTCCCGGGTGCGCCGCGCCACGGAGTACGCAAGCACGCCGTAGATTCCCAACGCCGAAAGCAACAGGCCCGCCGCCGCGAACAACACAAGATAAGACATATACAGGCGCTCCGCCGCAGTGGCGGCGTAAAGAGTCTGCCGGGCGACTTGAAACCACGGCGGCGTCATGGAGTTTTCTGAGGTCTTGATCGTCTCGCGCAATGCCGGAATGAGAGCGCGCGGATTGGCCCGGGTGCGAACGACGAAGTAAGGACCGAATCCGCCCGACTGGACCGACTCTTGATACGGGCGAAAAAACGTCGGCTCGATGGTGTCCACCCAATTCAAGCGCAAGCCGATTTTGGCGTCGGCCACCACACCGATCACCTGGAAAGTCTGGCCGCCCTTGTAATGGAACGTCTTGCCCAACGGATTGGCGCCGTGCCAGCACATTTGCGCCATGGACTCATTAATAATCACCGTTCCGGCGCCGTCGCGAATGTCGCCCTCCTCAAAATAGCGCCCCGTCAGCAGCGGAACGCCCATTACGCGAAAGAGATCGCCCTCGCCCACGCCAGTTCCGGCGCTCTGCAAAACGATGGGAGAGGTCTGGCCATCAAGGGTGTAGCCCGTGAAAGAGCCGGACAGCTTGCCGATCGCGACCGCTTTCACTCCCGGCAGCGCGGCAAACTGTTCGCGCAGGTTCTCGAACAGGGCGACGTGAACCTCCTTGGACCGGTCCGAAAATCCGTATTTTTCGCCCCGCAACAATCCCGGATGGGCAAGCACGAGATTATCCGCGTCAAACCCGGGATTCACCTGCAACAGGCGAATGACACTATCGATCATCAACCCCGCCCCGGCCAGCAGCACGAGGGACAGCGCAACCTCCGCCGCCACCAGCGCTCCGCGATAACGGCGCCAGCCCGTGCCGCCAGTCGTGCCAGTCCCGGCCCGTTTCAACGCGTTCCCCACCGACGCCCGGCCCGCCTGCCAGGCGGGGACCAGTCCAAACGCCAGCGCCGTGCCGACGGATAAAAGCAACGAAAATCCCAGCGCCTGGCCGTCGATCTGGACCGCCCGCAAACGGGGAAAATTTTCCGGAATCAAGGATACCAGCGCCCTCGTTCCGGCCCAGGCCACCACGAGTCCAATAACCGCCCCCGCGCCGCCGAGCAGGAGACTTTCCGTGAAAAGCTGCCGCGTCAGGCGCGCCCGGCCCGCGCCGACCGCCGCGCGAATCGCCAGCTCCTGCTGCCGCTTTTCCGTCCGGGCCAGCATGAGGTTCGCCACGTTCATGCATGCGATCAACAACACGAATCCGATCGCGGCCAGCAGCCCGAGCAGTGTCCGTTGCAGTCCCTCGGCGCCGTAAGGGGTTTGCGTCAGCATAAGGCGCAACGGACGGGCCAGGAGACCATATCCATCCCCCCGGCGCCGCCACTCATTGTCATATATTTCCGGAAAATCGATTTTCAACTGGGCGGCCGCGCCATCCAGCATCGCCTGCGTCTGCAAAAGCGAGACACCCGGTTTGAGGCGGGCGAAGGCATGAATGTTTCCCAGTTTCTCGCGTGGATTTGTGGTCCCCACCGGTGTCCAAAACGTCGGATAATTCCCCTCGGGAAACCGGAAAGTTGGCGGCATCACTCCAATCACCGTGAAATGACGGCCGTTCGCCTCCATCGTTTGACCGATCACATCCGGCCGTCCGCCAAAGCGCCCCTGCCACAGTGAATGACTCAGCACCATGACGGTGTCACGATCCTGTGTGTCATAGTCGACTACCCGCGCCGCCTCGTCGGCGGAAAATGTTCGCCCGAGTACCGGCGGAATACCCCACTGGTTGAAAAAGTTGGGCGAAACCATCCGGCCACTCACTTCCTCGATGAAGTCCCCGGTCTTCCGCCCCAAATCCAGGCGTTCCATCGAAACCACAGTCGAGAAAAACTCGGCCTTGGTTCGCAGCATCTCCAAGGCTTTGGTGCTGATGCCACCCACACGCAGCTCATTTCGGTTCCCGTAATGGCGCTCGGCCAGCTCAACCAGCCGGTCTGGCTCCGGTCCGGGAATTGGATTCAGCAGGACCACGCTCACCACGCTGTAAATGGCGGTGGTGGCGCCAATGCCCAGCGCCAGCGTCAGCACCGCCACCGTGGTGAAACCTGGACTCCGCCGCAACTGCCGCGCGCCGTAACGAACATCCTGCCACAGCGTTTCCAGCCACGGCACGCCGCGCTGATCGCGGCAAGCCTCTCTCGTGGCATCCACGCCGCCCAACCTCATCATCGCTTGCCGACGCGCCTCCTCCGGCGTCATGCCCAGGCGCAAGTTGTCCTCGATGTGCAGTTGCAGATGGCTCTCGATCTCGTCGTTGAGTTCGCGGTCCTTGCGCTGCTTGCCGAACAAGCCACCGAGCCGGCCGAGCCATCCACGAAGGTTTTTCATGTGAACGCCGCCACAGTATCATTCTCCTATTGGATTGCAATAGGAGAATGGCCCGGCTTTGCCTTTTCAAAGACCGGGGCGCGGCATTGGATGGGAAATCAAGCGACCGGCGGCGCGGCCACTGCGTTGCGCCGCCAGGCGAGCCAGCGGCGGCGGACGCGGGTAATCATCCACGCGGCCAGCACCACCAGCGCCGCGACGACGGCCTGATGCCACGGCTGGCGAGTCGGGGTCGGCGTGTCGAAATACCACGGCAGTTGGAGCAGCGAGTTGTTCACCCAACTGAGACCGCCGCGATAGTTGAAGAACTGCGTCATGAGGAATAACTCGAAGATGAGCGCCATCCACGCCAGCACAGTCACGCTCACGGCCACGAAGCGGCCCATGCGCGTACCGGCCCACCGTATCCACCGCACCAACCAGTGCCGCGTCGGGGCCGGTTGCACGCCAAGCAATTCCAGCCGGTGCAACGCCTGCCATTCCGCGTCCCCCAGCGCCTCCTCGGAAATCGCGCCGGTCTGCACGGCCTTGAGCACCGCCGCGCCATAGATCCGCGCCGCCACCCAGCGCAGAAAGACCCACGCCGGGAAGAAGTAAATCGCCGTCCAAAAGAAATACCGGCGCAGCGCCGGCAAAACTTGCTCCGGCGCGTCGGCATGGATGTGGAAAATGTTCTCGCGCATCTGCGGAAAGAACATGAGCGCAATGGTCAACACGAACACTGGCTGCGCCACGGCAAAATAGAGCAGCGCAAGAAACGCTGTCTCCAGCCGCGCGCGGCGGATCAATTGCCGCACCAGCGCGAAATCATAAAACTTCCGCCACTCGCCGGTCGCCGCCTGGCGCGCCACCGCCAGCGGCACGTACATCATCGCCGCCGCGAGCAGCACCATCCCGGAAAAAACGGTCAACGGCCCCACAATGGCCTGCTCGTAGCCTTTGTTGAACGAGTTGTTCCAGCCGTCATACCACCCGAAGCCCATGAGCGCGCAGCCGGGCGCCGTGAGCAACCAAACGTTCAACATCGCTTGCACACCCTCGCGGGCGTTCGACCAGAGCGAGCCAAACAACGCGCCGATCAATCCAAACCCGCGGCGAGCCGGTCCCAACGCCAAGGCGACGCGCGCGGCCTTGGGAAACTCCTGCTCCACGATCCAGTTGGGCCAACTGGCGTGGCCGCTGGTGCGCGTGTCCTGGGCGACGAACTCCGCAAAACTCCCACCCTGTTTCCGGAAATCGCTCCGCGACCACCATTGCCGCAACACCGCGCGCCGCGCGAAACGTTGCGTCCAACCCGCCATTGCCAGCGCGCCGAGGAAACTCTGGCAAAACAGCATTCCAAGCAGTAATTTCACGGGCGCGAAAAAGATTCGCGAGCGCGGGGATGGCCCGGTCGCCGCCGTTGCGGGGGCCGGTCTAGTTTCGTTCACTGGCACGGCTGGCCCGCCGCGGGCTGGATTGTCCGCCGTCACGCGAACGCCTCCTGCAAAATTGTGTTCTCGGCGAACTCGGCCTTGAAGCCCATTGCCCGGCCAATCGTGCCCGCGAGGCTCGTCTGGTCCGCCGGCTTGTCCACCACCTTGCCGCGCTGGATGCCCGGCCCGAACAACAGCGCGAAGACCTCGTGCGCGGAGCGCGAGTTGAAGTGATGCTGGAACGGCACGTTCGCGAAATGGTTGTCATCCCGGCCGCAGTCCGGCGCGATCACAAACAGCGTGTTGTCGCGATACGCCGGGTCCGCCTCCACCGCCGCGACAATCTGCCGGATGCCGTCATCCATGATCGCGATGGCGCGGGTGTATTGGTTCTCGATGCCCCAATGGACGTAATCACAATCCTGGTAGTTGATCATCATGAGGCGCGGGCGCAGCTCCTTCAACGCGCGCAGCGTCAGCTCGGTCAGCAAGCGGTCCCCGCGCGGATTCACGAAGCCCGAGTCGCCATAATACTCGCGCCAGCGATGCCAGAAGCTCTCCATCTCGGGGCCCTGGCGGTCATTGCCTGCTGTCCGGTAATCGACGTTCTCCCATTTCTTCAACTTTTTCCGCTCCTCGGCCAGTTCCTTGTCCGTCAACTTGCCCTCGGCGATTTTTTGCCGGATGAGCCACGCTTTGAAACGATAGAGGCTCAGCATGTTGCACCGGTAATCGATGCCGTAAGCGAAGTGGTTGCTGAAGGTGTAAAATTCCTCGTCCGGGCGGTCCTCGCCGTTGACGATCAAGGTTTGATGCTCCGGCACATTGTAGGCCTTGCGAAGATACTCGAAAATGGTCGGCACCTTGGCCTCGAACCGCGCGCCGAGGAACTTTTGGCCAATGTCCTTGTACTGGTCATACTTGCCCGTGACGAGGTTCAGCGTCCCCTCGCCGTGACTGGTGTTCAGCCCTTTGATTTGGGCGATCTCCATCCGGTCGAACAGCGTCCCGCGCTTCAGCAATTCGTGGCAGAGGAACGGGCTGTAGGTGTGCGCCGGGTCAATGCTCTCCCGCCGGCGCGCCCCGCCACCGTAGCGGATCACCACCACG
>CAZMLP010000177.1:0-2624 GCA_964566745.1 uncultured Verrucomicrobiota bacterium
TGGCGATGCTGCCGTAGCCGGTGAGCACGGCGACGCGCGGCGGGTTGGCGACTTCGCGCAGCTGCCGGATCAAATCCAGGCCGGCTCCGCCGGGCATTCGCATGTCCACCACGGCGGAGGTGAATTTGCGCACGCCCGCAAGCCGCAGCGCGTCGGCGATGTCTCCGCTTTCCACCACTTCGCAGCCGCGTTCGCGCAGCGCGCGGGCCAGCCGCTCGCGCAGGCGCGCGTCATCATCCACGAGCAAAATGGATTCGGTCGCGCTCATGCTGGCACACCTTGCGCAAGGGTTAACGTGGCGCGGGTGCCGCCGCTGGTTTTCGATTCGAGGCGCAGCGATCCTTTCAGGCGCCGCGCCAGCAGCCGGACGAGAAAAAGCCCCAACCCCATGCCGTGCCCCGGTTCCTTGGTGGTGAAAAACGGCTCGCCCGCGTGGGCACGCGCGCCGGTGTCGAGACCGGTGCCGCAATCATCCACCATGAAGCGCACTTCGGAGGCGGATCGAGCTACGCTCACGCGCACCGGTTCGTTCGCCGGGCTGGCGTCGAAGGCATTCTTGACCAGCACGCCCAGCCCCTGCACCAGCGCCAGCGGAGGGGCGGTCATGGTGAGCGGCAATTCTGAATCATCGCAATGCAGTCGCGCGAGTTCGGAAGCGGGCAGCGTCTGGCGCACCCCGGCGAGAACCTCTGCTACAGTCACGGTGCGCGGCTGGTCGCCCATCGCCCCGGACCGATCGCTCAGGCGGTCGAGAATCGCGCGGCAACGGGCGACTTCTTCGGCAATCAACTCGGCGTCGTCACGAATGGTGTTGCCCGTCGGCAATTTTTCCGATGCCCGGCGCAGTTCCCCAGCCGCCACCGCGATGGTTCCAAGCGGCGAGCCGATTTCATGCGCGACGCCGGCGGCCAGCGTGGCGAGCGAGGCGAAGCGCTCGTTCTCAACCTCGCGCACGCGCGCGGCGGAAAGTTCCGTCTCCCGCAGCCGCAAGGCGCGCAATACGCGGCTGACGAAATAGGCGATGGCTGCCGCCGTCAGCACCAAGGAGACGAGCATTCCGTGCAGGTGCAGATCGTAATTCATGGCCGGCCCGCAGATGGCGTGGTGGTGCAGTTCGGTCAGCGAATGACGCAATACAAAGAGCAAAGCGTAACCCGCCGAGCAGAACGCCCAAATCATCCATGTCGCGCGGACGCTCAAAACCATTGCGGCCATCGTGGCGTGAACGAGGTAAAATGAGGCAAAGGGATTGCCCGCGCCGCCCGTGATCATAAGCAACGCAGTGAGCGCCGCCACGTCCGTGGACATCAATGCTCCTGCCAGCCACGCGGGTATCGCGGACTGCGCGCGGACGCGGACAGATGCCGCCAGATTGCTCACTGCTGTGACGCAGATGAATCCGAACAGAGGCAACAACGGCAGATCGATGTGCAGGCCTTGGTCCACGACCACTACCGTGGCAGTTTGCCCCACGACAGCACACCAGCGCAGGCGCAAGAGCCACTCAAACGTGCTCAATGACGCCCTATTCGCATCGGCATCCGAGACGCAAGTCATTTCATGGCGGCTGGTTCGAAACCAGTCTTGGCCTTCATTCAGAGCTTGCCGCTGAGGCTTGTGTCCGCTTGTCATTTGCTCCTTATCAAGTCCAGCACAGCGCTCGCTGGGCGGCAGTGCTTGAAAATGAACGCCGGATTTGTAACCGACGCTTCACCCTCCCCAGGCCTGCGGTATACGATGCTATCAACCACTCCGACAGATGCGCCCGTCGGATCTATGACCGGTGCTCCGCTGGAACCAGGCCCAAAATCGGCCGTGACCGCCATGACCGGCAGTTGCTTACCGTTCTCCGTTTCCACGAAATGACGGGCAACAATCCCCTCGCTTAGGGAGAAGAAGTGTTCATGAGGATGGCTGTTTACCAGAACTCGCATTCCGGGAGATGCATCGCGGGACAACGGCAGTGGCGCGAAACCGCTTCCGTCCAACTGGCCAATCGCCACGTCTGTATCAGCATCAGCGGCCAGGATTTCTTTGACCGGGTAAATCTTCCCGTCACCCGTCATGGCGAGGACGGTAAGATAGTCGTGATGGCTGAGAACATGGCAGGAGGTGACGAAGGCGCCGCCTTTGGTAATGACAAAGCCGGCCGACGGAGACGAATGCAACTGGTTGCAGGTTTCACACCGATACACGCCCGCAACCACCAGAACACTACGCTGAGTTAACTTGGCCAGCGGTTGGGGTTGAAGTTTGGTTTTCGCAGGGTTGGGCAGTTTTAGGGCGCAGGAGGTTCGCTGAAGTTGGTTCGTCAGCGTGCTCATCTGAATGGCGCGGCCCTCTCGGAGAAAACATTCACCTGCATCCGCCAAGGCTTGCTTTACCGCTGCACTATCTATCGCCATGCCGTAATGAATTCCGCCACATACGGGAACTTCGGAACTCACGGGGGCGCCACTTGAAGGGAGTGGAAGCGACAGCCACACCAACAGAATGAGATGGACAACGAAGAGCTTCAAACTGTGTCTCGATGTGTTTTCGAAGGCGCTCATTCCTTCTGGAAGTGCTTTGCCATTAATGACGTTGCTCCGTTGTGGTTAACGGTTTCGTGTTTAATTCCTGGC
>CAZMLP010000178.1:0-2296 GCA_964566745.1 uncultured Verrucomicrobiota bacterium
TCAGTAGCGTAACCAATGGTAATGGTGATTATGAAGCAGGCGAGGCAACCACAAAACTCAACCAGCGGTTTGATCAAGGAACTTTTTACCCCCGGTTCCATCACCCGCCGGATGCCCGCCCTTCCAGAAAGAGGGGAGACCGTATGAAAACAGCCGCGATTTATGCCGTCATTTTGGCCCTGTCAATTGTCGCCGGGCCGGGCCGCGCCCAGACCCAGGACAGCCTCCCCGCGACACTTGCGGCGAGACGCCCGGCCGGTGATCTTGACCAGATGCTAGGGCCCATCGCCCTTTATCCTGACCCGCTGATCGCCCAAATCCTCCCGGCCGCGACCCAGCCGGACGAAATCGATGAAGCCAACCAGTTTCTGCAAAACGGGGGCGACGTGAACGCCGTTGACCAGCAACCATGGGATAGTAGCGTGAAGGCGCTGGCGCGTTATCCGACGGTTTTAAAATGGATGGCCGAGAACATGCCGTGGGTCGAGGCCCTTGGCCAGGCGTGGCTGACCCAACCGAACGACGTGATGGACTCCGTGCAGCGACTTCGCGCGAAAGCGCAGTCCCTGGGCAATCTGGTGACCACACCCCAGGAACAAGTCGTCACGGACAACGGGGCCATAGAAATCGTGCCGTCCAACCCGGAGGTCATCTACGTCCCCTATTATGACCCGGTCGTGATTTATTCCCAGCCGCCCCCGCCCAGCGGATTTTGGTGGTCGTTCGGAATCGGCTTTCCGGTGGGCTTGTGGCTAAACCACGATTTCGATTGGCGTAACCGGCATATTCTCATCTGGCACCGGGACCATCCACGCCCGCATGATTGGTGGCATTTGCCGCCCGGCCACCGGCCGGGACCGCCGCCCGGACGCCGGGGTGATAATTTTTGGCATCCCAGGCCCATGCCGCCGGGCCGGATTGACCGGGGTTGGCGCCAGCCGCGTCCGCCGGTGCATGTCGAGCCGCATCCCGTTCCCCGGCCGATGCCGCGCCCGGAACCTAGGCCGCCTGTGAATCATCCCGGGACGCAACCCATTCCGCGTCCGCAACCGCGCCCGAATCCTTCGCCGTGGCAACCGGCGCGGCCTCCGGTGGCCCGTCCCGGAAACGGCGGACCCTGGCAACCGGTGCCGCACCCGTCTCCCGCGCCCCAGCGTCCCGTGATAATCCAGACCCCGCGTCCGGCGGGAGGCGCTCTGATTGGCGCGCAGAACGGGCACCATGCCACCAGTTCATTCAGCACCCGCGGGCAGCAGAGCCGCGCGGTGGCCATCCCCCAGGCCCCGCGCATAAATACACCGCCGCCGCGAGTGTCGCCTCCCGCAGCCCGGCCGGTGCCCCCTCCTCCCGCGCCCAGCCGCTCGCCTGGAAACCGGAAACCTTGATGCTCTTCACGCCATGACCACGACTATTCGACGGAAATTTGCCACCAAGCTCGCCTTGTCGGCCGTGTGCGCCGTTGCCTGGAAGCTTCTCCTCACGGCATCGGTGGCCGCTCCGGCCAGCGCCATTCCCGCCGCCTCCGCCGGGGACGAGCAGCGCTTTGCCTCGCCCGAGGAGGGCGCGAAGGCTCTCACCGCCGCCGCGCAAGCGCGGGACACCAACGCGCTGCATCGCCTTTTTGGCGCGTTGGCGCGGGAATTCGTCTCGCCGGATGTCATTCAGGCCGCGGAGGATCGCGAGGCGTTTCTGCAACGGGCGTCGGAAAAAACCATCCTGGCGCGCGAGGGAAATGACCGCGCCACGCTGCAACTGGGCGAGGACAACTGGCTCTTTCCCATTCCGCTCGTCCGGCGGGACGGCCAGTGGTTCTTCGACACGGCGGCAGGCCGGGAGGAAATCCTCAACCGGCGCATCGGGCGGAACGAGATTGGCGCCATCCGGGTTTGCCACGCCTTTCACGAGGCGCAGAAGGATTTCATCGGCCAGGATTCGGACCGGGATGGCGTGCGAGAATACGCGCGCCGGCTGCGCAGCACGCCCGGCAAGCATGACGGCCTCTATTGGCCGGACCGCGACGGCAGCGAGCAAAGCCCGTTGGGGCCGCTCATTGCGCAGGCGCATTACGAGGGCTACCGGGGTGGCAAAAACTTAAAGGTGCTCGCCGAGGACCAAAGCGCGCCCTATCACGGTTACTATTACAAAATCCTCACCCGCCAGGGCTCGCACGCCCTGGGTGGCAAAAAAAATTACATTGTTCACGGGCGCATGACCGGAGGTTACGCGCTCGTGGCCTGGCCTTCCGACTGGGGCAACACCGGGGTGATGACTTTCGTCATCAACCAGGAGGGCAAAG
>CAZMLP010000179.1:0-5092 GCA_964566745.1 uncultured Verrucomicrobiota bacterium
TCGTGCTGCTCATCATCTTCGTCATCACCACCCCCCTCCTCGAGCAAGGCCTCGATCTCAAGCTTCCCAACGGCGGCAAGCCGGATCGTCCGGTGCAGAAGGAGGACATCCGGACGCTCGAGATTGGGCGGGATGGAACACTTCTGTTGGACCGCCACCGGATGACGCTGGCGCAGGTCGAGAGCGAGTTGACGCGGGACAAGAAGGCCAATCCGAAACTCGCTGTCCGGCTCCGGGCCGACCGGAAAGACGAGTACGGAAATGTGGTGAAGGTTTTGAACATGTTGGGGGAACTAGGCATCAAAATCTCGCTTCGCACCGAACCGGCGAACGCCCGATGAACCGCCTGCAAAAAAAATGCCTGATCGCCTCGACCGGCGCGCACGCGTTTTTACTGGCGGTGCTGTTCATTGGCCCGGCGTTCCTCTCCAAACCGGATGACGCGGATAACCTTCCCCTGTTGGAGTTTCTTCCGGATAAAGTGGTGGACGACGCGATGTCTGGCGGCGGCAATCCGAATGTGACCGAGCGTCCGGCCCCCGCCGCCCTGCCCGCGCCAGCGCCGCCAGTGTCAGCTCCGCCACCGGTCACTCCACCACCCGTTGCCCCGCCGGTCGAGCCGCCACCTCAACCGCAGGCCAAGCCGGCCCAGGCCGAGACCCCGCCGGAAAAGGTGGAACCAAAAAAAATCGTCAATGACGAGCCGGACATCGAGCCGCCCAAGCCGGTGAAGCCGCCCAAGAAACAGGTCGAAAAGCCGCCCGTCAAAACCGTGACCAGGGCGGTTGAGACTCCCGCCGCCAAAACGAGGGAGTCGCCCGAGAAGCCCCAATTGGTAACAAAGAAAATTTATCCGGCGGACCTTGAGCGGAAGCAGACACGGTTGAAAGCCCAAGAGGAGGCCAAACACGCGGAGGCCGAGGCGGCTGAGAATGCCCGGGCCGCGGCCAAAGCCATCGCCGACGCCCGGCAGCGCGCGGTGAACGGAGTTTTGGGCAAGCTCAATAGCGGTTTGAGCGGCGGCACGAGTGTTGAGATTCCAGGTCCGGGCGGCGAGGCGTACGCGAACTACGCCCAGTATGTCAAAACGGTCTATGACCAGGCTTGGATTCCGCCGGATGATGTCACGGACAACTCGTTGACGGTCATCGCCAAAGTGACCATTCGCCGCGACGGCACTGTGGTGTCCGAGTCCACCTACATCGAGAAATCTTCCGGCAGCCCCTCGCTCGACCGGTCGATCAAGCGGACCTTGGAACGGGTCAAGTTCGTCCACCCGTTTCCAGAAGGGGCCAAGGATGACCTGCGCCCGTACCGCATCAATTTCAACCTCAAATCCAAACGCTTCAACGGATGACTCGCTTTCGCCTCCCCTTCATTCCCGTGATCGCCGCGCTGTTGGTGCTTGCCCGCGCCGGACAGGCTCAACCGGCGATCGACATTAATCGCGACTACGCCACCAAGGCCATTCCCATCGCCCTCAGCGGATTGAGCGGCGAGGCGGCCAGCATCACGCGCTTCGACTTGGAGGTGATGGGATGCAAGGTCGTGGAACCAGAGCAGGCCCAATATCTGGTCTCCGGAAGCAGTGATTCCACCCTGACCGGCCGGCTCACCGACCGCATCAGCAAGGCGTCGCTCATCTCCCAGCAATACGAGGGCGCCCCGATGCGGACGCTCGCCCATTCCTTCGCCAACGACATCATCGAGAAGATCACCGGCAAGAAGGGGATCGCGCTGACAAAAATTGGTTTCAAAGCCGATTTCGGCAAGACCAGCGAGATTTACATGGCGGACTACGATGGCTTCAATGCCAAGCCGTTGACAGCGGACCGCACCATCACCGTCGCGCCAAGTTGGGGGCCCAATCGGCGGATGATCTATTACACCTCCTACCGGGAGAACAACGCGGACATCTATTTGCAAGTGATCAATTCCGGCGAGCGCCGGGCGGTGGCGCGTTATCCGGGTTCGAACATGAGCCCGGCCGCCTCCCCGGATGGGCGTCACCTCGCCATGATTCTTAGCAAATCAGGCACGGTGGATCTGTATGTGGCCGACGCCGACGGTTCCAACTTGAAGCGTCTGACCACCAATAAGGAGGAGGAATCCTCCCCCTGCTGGTCGCCGGACAGCCGGACGATTTGCTTTGTCTCCAAACAGACGGGTCGCGCCGCGCTTTACCGGATCAATATGGACGGGACCGATATGCACCGGATTCGGACCGATGGGGTCGGCGGCACTCTGACCGAGCCGGACTGGTCCCCGGACGGCAAAACAATCGTCTTCACCTCGCAGACCGGCAATTGGGACATCTGCACCGTCCCGGCTGAGGGTGGCGCCGCTTCCATCATCGTGGCAGGCGAGGACCCTTCCTGGGCGCCAAATTCCCGCACCGTGATCTTCACCCGCCGCGTCGGCGGTGGCCAGCGGACCCTGTCTTTGCTTGACGTTCCAACCAAACGAGTAAAGGATGTTTCCCGAATTTCGGGAAGTTGTTCTCAGCCCTGTTGGGCCAAATACTAACCTCCCCGCACGATCCAACGATGAAACGCTCCGTTTTCCGCCACGCTTTGATCTTCGGCGTGGCCCTTTTGGCGGTCGCCTCTGGTTGCAAACACACCCCAAAGGGCCCCACCCCCATCCCCGGCAAAAATACGCCCGTTAGCGGTAACGACACTGCCTCGCAGCCAATTTCGCCCATCCCTCCCTCGCTTCCCGGTGGAAACGACAACAATGTTGACCGGAACCCCATTACACGGCCGGCTGGCGAGGATCCAAACGCGTTGCCGACGCGCGACAAATTCGATAAATGGCCCCAATACCGGGAGATTTTGCAGGCTTACACCGCGTATTTTGATTTCGACCGTTATAACGTTAAGTCGTCGGAAACGTCGAAACTGGAGGCGGTTGCGTCTTATCTCAAGAGTCACCCCGCCGAGCTTTTGATCATCGAGGGTCACTGCGACGAGCGCGGCACGGAAGAGTACAACCGCGCCCTCGGCGAGCGCCGCGCGCTCTCCTTGCGGGAGTATTTGGTCAACTTGGGCATCTCCGGCGAGCGCATGCTCACCAAGAGCTTTGGCGAGGATCGCCCGGCGGTGGAAGGCCATGACGAGGCGGCTTATTCCAAAAATCGTCGCGGAGAGTTTGTTGTCGTGAAGGAAAAATAGGGCTGGTGCGTCGAATAGATGGTTTTGGAGTGCCGTTTTGCTCCGAAACAAGCCCTTTACTTCGGGCGCGGGCCGTCCTAGCCTGTGTCAGCTTTGATGAGTGTGATGCCTTTGGCTCCTCTCATAATGCACCGTTCGCGGGTGGTGTCTGTTGCCACGTTTTGGCTGGTGATCATATTGTGGTTCCGCCAGCCGATATAGAGTAGAGTTGGCGCGCGGCTTGAAGCTTTTGCTTGAGGGATTCAAGAAAACGGTCCGCGAAATGCCTGACGACCTTTGGAAAATTTAAAGTTATGAATGCGATGTTTGGATTTCTGGCAGTGGGCGGCTGGCAAGTGGTGTTGGTTTTGGCCGTCGTGCTGATTCTTTTCGGCGGCAAGAAAATGCCGGAGTTGGCGCGTGGTTTGGGCCAGTCCATCAAGGAATTTAAGAAGGCGACCCGCGAGGCCTCGGATGATATTTCCAAGGCGATTGAGGATGATCCCACCCATCGTCCCCCGCCTGCCAATACCCAGGCCCAGAAAGAGAAAGACCCTGTCGCCAAGGCCTGATTTTTCCGCGAAATCTTCCTGACGCGGCATGGCGAATGAGCCCGAGGAGACGCCTCTTGACCCGGAGGAAGAGGAAGGCGGTCCTGTCAAATCATTCGTCGAGCACCTCGAGGATTTGCGGTGGGTGCTCATTCGCAGCGTCTCCGCGTTTTTGATTGGCCTGCTGGTCTGTCTCATTTCGGCCAATTACCTCATTGATCTTCTTAAGTACCCGTTGCGGCGCGCCCCCATGGTCGCTCCGCACGGCGCCACTCCGGTCGAGTTCCGCTTCGGTTCCGCTCACGTTGGCAGCATCAATCTCCGCGACACCCAAGTCGGCGTCCTTTCGTTCACCAACCACGAGCCGGTTACCATCGACATCGAGCCAGCCTTCCTGGCGGTCAACGGCACAAACGTGACCGTCGCCGCGTTCCGCGTCCAAACGAACCACATCAGTTCGTTGGCGGACCAACTGGAATTGATCAACTTGGACCCGGCGGGCGCGTTTATGGTCGCCTTCCAGGTGGCCATCTACGGTGGACTGGCCCTGGCCTCTCCCTTCATCATCTACAACCTCGCCGGCTTTATCGTGCCTGCCTTGCGGCGCATTGAGCGGCACTACGTCGGCCGGGTCTTTGCCATCGCCACCGTGCTCTTCCTTTCCGGCATTCTGTTTTGTTATTTCGTGATGTTGCCAGTCGCCTTCCGCGCCTCGGTGGCCTTCTCGCAATGGATGGATCTGGGAGCCAACCAGTGGCGGGCGGAGGACTTCATTAGTTTCGAGTGCAAATTCCTGCTTGGCATGGGCCTTGGTTTTCAGATGCCGCTGGTGCTGCTCACGCTGGTGAAAATCGGCGTGCTATCGTACGAGCAACTGGCCGGGTTCCGCCGCTACATGATCGTCATCTGTCTGATTCTCGGCGCCGTCCTCACCACCCCCGAGGTGATCACCCAGCTCATGATGGCCGGGCCGCTTTACCTCCTCTTCGAGGTGAGCGTGCTCATCGCCTGGTACTGGCAATGGCGCGACAAAAAACGCGGTGATGTCGTCGAGGAATAGCACCGGGAGGTGCGCCCTTTAGGCTGGCATCATCCCGAGTTGAAGGATTTCGCCTTGGAGAGCGTCCAACCACTATGGGAACGTCGCTCCGCCAACCCAAGGTGTCGCTGATGTCTCGCCCATTCCAAGTCCCATGGGAGATCCAAAATAGTCCGGTCAAATCAAATCTTGCGGCCACCAGTACGGTGGGCAGGGTGATTTGATTTGGGGATGCAAGTCGCTGGGGTGCAAGGTGAAAAATTTGCGCTAGACAAGGGGCGGTCTTTTTGCTGTTTTATCCTCGGATGAAAACGCCAACTTGGGCAGTGCCGCTGTCGCCAATTACCCCG
>CAZMLP010000180.1:0-2789 GCA_964566745.1 uncultured Verrucomicrobiota bacterium
ATCTTGTCCTCCCCAATCACCCGGACGTCGCCGGCCTTTATTTGGGACAAATCCACGCCGGCCTTCACAATGCCATGCGCCAGCATGAGCACCCGGCTTTCGCCATAC
This sequence comes from uncultured Verrucomicrobiota bacterium, assembly GCA_964566745.1. Classification (GTDB taxonomy): domain Bacteria; phylum Verrucomicrobiota; class Verrucomicrobiia; order Limisphaerales; family CAZMLP01; genus CAZMLP01. The sequence continues at coordinate 109 of CAZMLP010000180.1, forward strand.
CACTTCACGTCCTCAAGAATCACCACCTTCTCAAGCACATACTTCACCGTGACCAGTTGGGAGAGCGTCTGAACCTGGCGCAGAATGGTGGCGGTATTGACGATGCGGGGCCTGGCTCCAACTCCCGCCAGGCGCGGCAGCACAAAGCCGAAAAGAACGCCCAGCCCGGCAATCACCACCAGCAGGCAAATCACTATGACGACGCGTGTCCTGGCCATTTGGGGAGCATACTCCGCGGGGGGAATTTGGCCAACCCGTCATTTTGGGCGCGCCAGGCCAACATCTTGCTTTGCGGCTGGCGCGCGATGTGCTTTGGTCTGGCCGCCAATGCCTCCTGAGAAACCAGTCACGCTGTTTTACAAGCGGTCGCGGTTCGTCACCCACCTGCCGGTGGACTACCGCTACAGCCCGTCCCATGCGTGGGCGGCGAAGGGGACGGACGGCGCCTGGCGCGTGGGATTGACCAAGTTTGCCACCCGCATGCTGGGGGAAATGGTGGATCATGGTTTTGAGCCGGCGCCCGGAGCACCCATCCAGTGCGGACAGATCATTGGATGGTTGGAGGGGTTCAAAGCCATCAGCGACATTTTTTCCATCATTGAAGGTAATTTTCTGGTAACAAATGGCGTCTTAAAGAATAACATCGCTTTGGTGAGCGAGGAGCCGTACCAAGCGGGCTGGCTTTACGAGGCACGCGGCCAGCCGGACCCCAAATGCATCGACGTCAAGGCGTACGCGGAATTACTGGATAAAACTATCGATCGAATCCTGGAAAAGCAGAAAGGCGACGAAATCGAATGAGCGTCGAACCACCAGCCAAACCCGCCAACGCGGACAAGGCCCGTTATATCATGATCGGCGGCTTTTTGGGCGCCGGCAAGACGACGGCTGTCGCCCGGCTGGCGCAGCGACTTTCCAGCCAGGGTTTGCGCGTGGGCTTGATCACGAACGACCAGGGCAGCGAGTTGGTGGACACCGCCATGCTCCGCTCGCGCGGCTTTGCCACTGAGGAGATTCCCGGTGGCTGTTTCTGTTGCCGGTTCAACTCCCTCGTGGACGCCGCCGCGAAGCTGACCACTGCCTCCCGCCCGGATGTGTTTATCGCCGAGCCGGTCGGCAGTTGCACGGATCTCGTCGCCACCGTCACCTACCCTTTGCGCCGGATGTATGGAAGTGACTTCACCATCGCTCCGCTCAGTGTGCTGGTGGACCCGGTGCGCGCCTTGCGCGTGTTCGGTTTGGAACCGGGCGGCAAGTTCTCCGAGAAGGTGCTTTACATCTATCGCAAGCAACTCGAGGAAGCGGACATCATTGTCATCAACAAAACCGACTCGCTGGACGACATCCGCCGCGAGGCGCTGCGCAACGCTTTGGCCAGCCAGTTTCCCCGCGCCGGGGTGCTGGAAGTCTCCGCGCGCACGGGGGCGGGACTGGACGCCTGGTTTGATCGCGTTGCCGCCGATCACCAGGCAGGCGGCGAGGCCATGACGGTGGATTACGAGATTTACGCCGAGGGCGAGGCCTTGCTCGGCTGGCTCAACTGCACCATCGCGCTCGCCGCCGGCTCGTCATTTGATGGCAGCGGGTTTCTCCGCCAGTTGGCGGTTGAGTTGCAGCAGCAGCTCAACCAGCGCGCCGCCGAGGTGGCGCATTTGAAAATGACTTTGAATCCGGACGAGGGCTTGGGCGACCTTGCCGTCGTGAATTTGGTGCGCAATGATTTCGTGCCCGAGCTTTCGCAAGAGCTGGCTGAGCCGCTTACTCATGGCCAGGTCATCCTGAATCTGCGCGCCGAGGCCGCTCCCGAGGCGTTGCGAGAATTCGTCGAGGCCGCCTTGGCCCGCGCCGCCGTCACCTTTCCCGCTGTCAAAACCAACTTGGAACACCTGGAGCATTTTCGCCCCGGCAAGCCGCGACCGACACATCGGTTCGAGCGGATGGAAACCGCCGGAACTGTCTGAGATTTGCCTATTTTTGCCATGCTTTGTGAACAATGCGGCAAGCAGCCCGCCTCTTATCGAGTGACCATCATGATCGAGGGCAAGCCCGTTCCGCGGGAATTTTGCCCCAAATGCCACGAGGCCGGTCCCGGGGCGCCCCGCCCCATGCCCCGGGTGGCGTTCGTGCGCCCGTCCATCACCGTGGGCGTGCTGGCCGCCCGGATGGAAACCGCCGTGGATGACGTGATCAAGGCCCTGATGGAAACGGGCGTGGAGTGCGGGCCAAACTCCCGCCTCACACTGGGGCAAGCCGAGGCGGTCGGAAAAAAATTCGGCGTGGCGGTGGTGAACATGGGTTAAGGCCGGGCAGGTTGGGGCGCCCGATGCCTGGGCCCGGCGGAAACTTGGCGCATTTAGGGCAGTTCAAGAAAGACTATGGCCGTTCGGAGCGAGGATTTTCGGGGCCTGACGAGGCTTTGGCGAGGAAGCATGCCCGCAGGGGCCTGTGACTGAGCCGAAACGAAGTCAGGCCGCGAAAAGACCGCTCGTTGCTCCCTAAAACCATCCAAACGAATGGCCACAGTATTTCTTGAGCTGCTCTAGAGCGTTTTAAATAAAGTTGTAGCCACAATGGGCAAACCAGTTGAGGGTGTCTTTGGGGGTGATTGCCGCCAGTGCCTGCCCAAGGGCTTGCAGTAACGAGTCCGGCGTTCTGGCCTCCAAGCTCCGCAGCGTGTTTTT
>CAZMLP010000181.1:0-1682 GCA_964566745.1 uncultured Verrucomicrobiota bacterium
CACCTGGAAAATCCCGGGGGACGCGCTCGTTCTTCCCGGTTGGTTATGGGGTTTCGGAATTGGGATATCTTTCGTCGTTCGGAATTTGAATTGGGTGATTCGTTGAGACCACTCTTGTCTCTCGCGCGGCAGGGCGTAAGATGCGCCTGATTCAAAATGATCCACGCGAGTCCCAGCAAAATTGCCGCCCGCCTCGCCCAGGCGTTGTTGGCGGTGGTGTCGCTCGCGCGCGCGGGGGCGGCGACCGGTGAGGCGGAGTTCTTCGAGTCGCGTATCCGTCCGGTGCTCGTGGAGCGCTGCTACAAATGCCACAGCGCGGAGAGTGACAAGCTCAAAGGCGGTTTACGCGTGGACACGCGCGAGGGGTTGCTCAAAGGCGGAGAGTCCGGCAAACCGGCGGTGACGCCCGGCGATCCCGGCCACAGCCTGTTGATCGAGGCCATTCGTTACATGAACGACGACCTGCAAATGCCCCCGAAAGAGCGGCTCACCGCCGCGCAGGTGGAGGATTTCGTGACGTGGGTGCGGCAGGGCGCGATCGATCCCCGAATCCCGATTGCCGCGCCCGTCGCCAGGACGAAGCCTGATGCTTCAAAACATTGGGCCTTTCAGCCGGTGCGCAATCCCGCGCCGCCGGCGGTTCACAACCAACGCTGGCCGAAGACGCCCATTGACCGGTTCATACTCGCGACGCTCGAGACCAAAGGCATCACCCCAAGCCCTCCCGCGGATCGCCGCACGTTGATTCGCCGCGCCACGTATGATCTCACTGGGCTGCCGCCGGCTGCCACAGAGGTGGAGGATTTCGTGAACGACCGCTCGCGCGATGCTTTCGCCAAGGTGGTGGACCGTCTGCTCTCCTCGCCCCGTTATGGCGAGCGCTGGGGCCGGCACTGGCTGGATGTCGCGCGCTACGCGGACACGAAGGGCTATGTGTATTCGGATCGCGAGGAGAGCCGCTTCGTGCAGTCCGCCGCGTATCGTGATTGGGTGATCAAATCGTTCAACGACGACCTGCCGTACGACCGTTTTCTGCGCCTGCAACTCGCCGCGGACGAGCTGGCCACGCCCGCGGAGCGCGGGGACCTGGCCGCGCTCGGATATCTGACGTTGGGACGGCGATTCCTCGGCGTGGTGCATGACATCATTGACGACCGCATCGACGTGGTGATGCGCGGCACGCAGGCGCTAACGGTGGGTTGCGCCCGCTGCCACGACCACAAGTTCGACCCGATTCCCACCAAGGATTACTACTCGCTCTACGGAGTCTTTAATGGCTGTTACGAGCAAACGGTGCCGCTGGATTTGCACCCGCAAGAGACAGAGGAGTACGCGAAATTCTACAAGGAGTTCAACGCGCGGACCAACAAGCTGGAAACCACTTTCCAAGCCAAGCGCGCCGCGATGACCGACCGCCTGCGCGCGAAGGTCGCGGAGTATTTCGAGGCGGTGGTCGATGCCGACAAGCTGCCCACCGAGGAGTTTTACGAGATTCGCGGGCCGGACGATTTGAATCCCACCATCGCCCGCCAATGGCAGGCGTATCTCTTTCAAACAGGCAAAAGTTTTCATCCGGTTTTTGCGCCGTGGACTGCTCTGTCCTCCTTGGAGCGCTACGAGTTTGCAAAGCGCGCCGCGGAGGTTGTCAGGAAATTCGCCGCAGAAACGGGTGCGTAAAAAGT